>SLIH01000262.1 GCA_007135745.1 Halomonas sp.
AACACACCGTATCGTTCATAGTCCGGGAGAATATCGGCCGGGCCGATCTGGTACACATGCTCGGGACTGAGGCCCACGCCACTGATCGTCAGTGTTTCCAGGCGACCATTGATATTGGCTGTTAGCCGATCGCCGGGGCGCAGCCGGTGGGCTTCGGCAAAGGGTTCGCTGATCACCACCTGATCGGCCCGCCCGGGTTCGGGCCGCGTGCCCTCACGCAGGTACAGTCGATTGAGATCCGGCTGCCTGCCATCCGGAATCGAGAGCAGTTCGCCCCGAACCGGATCCGTGAATCCAGATACATCGAGGCGTACCGGTGCCTTGACCCGGGTCTGTACCTGATTGACCCCGGCAATTTCCAGCACCCGTCTCGCCACCCCTTCGGGGGCGCGTTTGAGGTCCGCAAACACCTGCCCAAAACGGTAATCGGCGTAAAATCGCTCCTTGGACAGATTGATGGCGTCCAGCGTCGTCACCGAGATGATCAGGGTCATCACGCCCGCGGCAATAACAACAGCGATGGCGGCAACCTGCCCTTTGAGGCTGCCGATATCACGCAGCAGTTTGCGCCGTAGGGTATTCACCAGTGCAGCTCTTGAGGTGATTTTCGTTGGTTGTTGACGTGAATTTCCGATACACGTCCGTCGCTGAGATGAATCACGCGATCGGCCATCTCTCCGATCACGACATTATGGGTAATCACCACCGTTGTGGTGCCGAGTTCACGGTTGACGTGATCCAGTGCTTCCAGAACACGTACACCGGTTTTCGAATCCAGGGCCCCGGTGGGCTCATCACACAGCAGCACGGCTGGGCGCTTGGCAATGGCACGGGCAATGGCCACGCGCTGCTGCTCGCCCCCGGAAAGCTGGGACGGGAAATGATCCATGCGCTTTTCCAGCCCCACCAGCGCCAGCGCCTCTTCGGGGGTCATGGGGTTGCGGCTGATATCGGTGACAATGGCAACGTTTTCCCGAGCCGTGAGGCTGGAAATGAGGTTGTAGAACTGAAAGACGAAACCGACATGATCCCGGCGAAAGGCGGTCAGAACCCGGTCCGAGGCCCGGACCAGGTTCTGATCCCCGTAGAGCACCTGACCGTCAGTAGCACTGTCCAGGCCGCCAAGAATATTCAGAAGCGTGGACTTACCGGACCCGGAAGCTCCCAGCATGACGCTGAGTTCGCCACGATAGAGGTCAAGATCAACACCACGCAGCGCATGAATTTCCATTTCGCCCATGATATAGACCTTGGTGAGCCCGCGGGTTGCGAAAACCACGGCAGGCGCTTCTTCCAACTGCTCCGCTGTCTCATTCATCACGTCGCCCTGAAGTCAGTTCATGTGGCGTGAACGCGTAAACCAGGCGGTCTGGGTTGGCGCGCCCAGATCCGGATCCATATCGCCGATGCCGCCAATACGAACATCATATCCGTTGCGGCGAGCCACCCCTGTGACCCATTGGCGGAATTTGTCCCTGTCCCACTCGAATCTGTGGTCGGGATCGCGAAACTCGCCGGGCCCCAGCCCGAATATTGAGTTGTATTCCCGGTTCGGGGTGGTCAGTAAAAGACACCCCGGCTGGTACCCTCCGAAAACCGCCTGTTCAACGGTGGACAACTGCTGGGGCGGGACGTGTTCAATCACTTCAATCATCGCCGCCGCATCGTAACCGGTCAATGCCGGATTCAGCTGTTGGAATGACCCCTGCAAAAGAGTCAGGGGTGTTTCGGGGGCCCCAAGCCAATCGGCCAGGCGACGCCGGGCATCCCTGATGGATACACCGGACTCTTCCAGCCCGGTGACTGCGGCAAAATCCCCCGAATCCAGCAGACGCTGCAACAGCGCGCCAGAGCCACAACCGAGGTCCAGAACAGTTTTCGCACCACTGCCTCTGAGCAGAGCACAGGCCCTGTCCAAACGCACTTCGTGGAGCTCACTGGTTTGGGTTACCATCGCTGAAACATCCCATGGAATGTCATTATGGCCAACAATCTCGAGCACAGTCATGCCCCGGAGGCCATTCGTCGGCGTCTCGCTCTGGAGCATCGTCCAAGCTACCTCAGAGACGCCATTCTCGGCGGAATCGATGGCTGTGTCACTACGGTTGCCGTGGTAGCCAGCGTCTTCGGCGCCGGCCTGCCCGGTGTTGTGGCCTTTGTACTCGGCATGGCAAGCCTGGTAGCCGATGCCTTCAGCATGGCGGTCAGTAACTATCAGGCAGTCAAGAGCGACCACGATAACCGCGACCAGCTGCGCGAACAGGAAGCCAGACACATTGACGAGGAGCCCGAAGGCGAACGGGAGGAAATCCGTCAGATATTTCATCGCAAGGGCTTTGAGGGTGAAACCCTGGAGCGGATCGTTTCGACCATCACCTCGAATCGGGAACTCTGGATCGACACCATGGTGCAGGAAGAATTCGGCCACAGCCTGAATGGCCCAGTGCCCTGGCGTTCCGGTCTGGCGACTTTCCTGATGTTCATTGTGGTCGGGATCGTACCGCTGCTGCCGTTTCTTTTGCCCGTCCTCGCCGGAAACGAAGTCTTCCTGGCCAGCGCCGTTGCGGCGCTTGTCGCACTGTTCGGCGTAGGATGGATCAAAGGTGTGGTTCTGGGCATGAACCGCTTCAAGGCCGGAGCTGAAACCTTGCTGATGGGTGGCGGAGCTGCATTGGTGGCGTTTCTCTTCGGTATCTTCCTGGAGCCGATGCTGGGCGATATTTCCTTTCATTGAGCCAATGGGTGCAATGGAAGGACAAAACAATCTGTTAGTATTTCTGGTACCCCAAACCGAGTCGGATGCCTATGAGCACTCACCGCATGGAAATCGAATACTGCACCGGTTGCCGCTGGATGCTGCGCGCCACCTGGACCGCCCAGGAGCTCCTGACAACATTCGATGGTGACATTGCAGAACTGACGTTGCGCCCCGGAACAGGCGGCGTTTTTGATGTTTACCTCAATGGCGAGCGCATATGGTGTCGCAGTGAGCAAGGCGGCTTTCCGGAGATGAAACACCTCAAACAGCTGGTCAGGGACCGCCTGGCCCCCGAGCGCGACCTCGGTCACAGCGATCGCCCATCCACCGACACCAGCCAAAGCTGAGACACCATGGACCAGCCCGTAAAACAGGAATACACCCTGGCGATTCAAGGCCTCAACTGCGGGGGCTGCGTCAGCAAAACCGAGAAAGCCATAACCGCAGTCCCCGGGGTCGATGAGGTCAGCGTCAACCTGAGCACCAGCGAAGCCCGTGTCTCCGGCCAACCGAACCTGGCCCTGAGCGAGGTGGCCCAGGCGGTACGCAAGGCCGGTTTTGACGTCGCCACCGACAGTTACTACCTGGCCATTGAGGGTATGCACTGCGGGTCCTGTGTCGGGCGTGTGGAGCAGGCCCTGAAATCCGAACCTGGGGTGCTCGACGCTTCGGTTAACCTGGCAACGGAACAGGCCCAGACGACCGTTATCCGGGGTATCACCGAAACACAGCAGCTTGTAGACGCCATTGTCTCAGCCGGTTATGGCGCCCACCTGATCGATAGCGAAGAAACGCCTGACGAGAAGACACCGGAAGGCGAAAAGGAACGTATCCGGTTGAAGCGCAGTGTCCTGTTCGCCGCAGCCCTGACACTGCCCATTTTTATTCTGGATATGGGCGGACATTTCATCCCTGCTTTCCATGCCTGGCAGATGGCCACCCTGGGCCAGCAGACGATTTTCCATCTGTTCTTTGTTCTCGCTACCGTCGTCCAGTTTGGCCCCGGCCTCAGGTTCTACCGCCAGGGGCTGCCCGCTCTGCTTCGTGGCGCCCCGGAAATGAACTCCCTGGTCATGCTGGGCACTTCGGCCGCCTGGGGCTATTCCGTGGTGGCCACCTTCACACCCGGAATCCTGCCCGCCGAACAGGTCCACGTGTATTTTGAGGCTTCGGCCGTGATCATTACCCTGATTCTGGTGGGACGCTACATGGAGGCCCTAGCAAAAGGACGAACGGGGCAGGCCATCCGGCGTCTGCTGGGAATGCAGTCCAAGGAAGCCCGCGTTCGGCGTGATGGAGAGTTCCGCAGCGTTCCCGTGGATGAAGTGAAACTCGGCGACGAAGTCCAGGTGCGTCCGGGTGAGAAGATTCCCGTGGATGGCGAGGTCACCGAAGGCCGTTCCTGGGTGGATGAATCCATGATCACCGGCGAGCCGGTGCCGGTGGAGAAAGGCCCTGACGACGAAGTGGTGGGCGCCACCATCAACCAGTCCGGCAGTTTCGTTTTCCGCGCCACCCGTGTCGGGCGCGATACCACCCTGCATCAGATTGTGCGCATGGTACAACAGGCCCAGGGGAGCAAGCTGCCCATCCAGGCACTGGTGGACCGCGTGGCAGGTGTGTTCGTGCCCGTAGTGATGGGGGTTGCCATGCTGGCCTTCCTGGCCTGGATGGTGCTGGGGCCCCGGCCTGCGCTGACATTTGCCCTGCTTGCCGCTGTCTCGGTGCTCATCATCGCCTGCCCCTGCGCCATGGGGCTGGCAACCCCCACCTCCATCATGGTGGGTACCGGCAAGGGCGCGGAAATGGGCATTTTGTTTCGCCGGGGGGACGCTCTGCAGCAACTGCGCAACGTGGATCTGGTGGCATTCGACAAGACCGGCACCCTGACCCTGGGTCAGCCAAAACTGACCGATCTCATCACCACGGGAGAGCACCCGGAATCAGAGGTACTGGCACTGATTGCCGCAGTCGAAAACGCCTCGGAACACCCGGTGGCACAGGCCATTGTCACGGCGGCCGAAGGTCGTGAACTCACCATCCCCCAGGCAGCGGATTTTCAGAGTGAAACCGGACTGGGGGTACAGGCCCGGATCAATGAGCATAGCGTGGCGATTGGCTCCAGCCATTTCATGGCGCAACTGGGCGTGGATACTCAGACGCTGGCCAGTCAGGCGGAAGCCCTTGCGGATCAGGGCAAAACCGCACTCTACGCCAGTATCGACGGCGAGGCCGCGGCGATTCTTGCCGTTGCGGACCCGATCAAGGACACCACGCCCGAGGCACTGGCTGTGTTGAGGCAACAGGGGCTGCGTGTGGCCATGATCAGTGGCGACAACCGGCACACCGCCAACGCCATCGCCCGGGAGCTCGGCATCGACGAGGTACAGGCCGAGGTGCTTCCCGGGGAAAAAGCCAAGGCGATCAAGGCGCTGCAGGCCGATGGGCGCAGGGTTGCCTTTGTGGGTGACGGCATCAACGACGCACCGGCGCTGGCCCAGGCAGACGTGGGCATTGCCATCGGCACCGGAACGGATATCGCCATCGAATCGGCCGAGGTGGTGCTGATGTCCGGCGATCTGCGCAATGTGCCCAATGCCATCGGGCTATCCCGGGCCACGCTGCGGAACATCAAGCAGAACCTGTTCTGGGCCTTCGGCTACAATACGCTGCTTATTCCGGTGGCCGCCGGGGTGCTCTATCCCCTGCTCGGGGTGCTGCTCTCCCCCATGTTTGCGGCCCTGGCCATGGCGCTGTCCAGCGTCTGCGTTCTGACCAACGCCCTGCGCTTGCGTCGCTTCCGGCCGGCATTGACGACCTCACCACAACATTAACGTGTCACCGGGAAAGGAAACTCCCCCATGAACGAAACCCTGAGCGGTCTGGCCCCACGTTCGCTTCGCTCCATGACACGCCAGCTCAAAGGCTTTGTGCGTGGTCGCCTCTGGCTGCAGGTTCTGATTGCCATGGTCCTTGGCATCACCACGGGTGTGGTCATTGGCCCGAGCACCGATATTGTCTCCCCGGAAGTCATCCCCATCCTTACAAGCTGGCTGGCACTTCCCGGCTATGTGTTTCTGGCACTGATCCAGATGATTGTCATCCCCCTGGTGATCGCCTCCATCATTCTCGGAATGGCCTCCAGTGAGAGCGCGGCCCAGCTTCGCAGTACGGGCCTGCGAACCGGCCTGTTCTTTGTCGGAACCACACTGGTGGCGGTACTGATCGGCCTGATCGTGGCCAGTGTTATCCAGCCGGGTCTGTACGTGGACACGGGAGGCCTGGTGGAACTGAAGCGCCCCCTCGCGGAGGAAGGGGCCGCAGCGCCCGCCATTGGCATGGCGGAACTGCCTTCGCGCATCAGCGAGATGATCCCCGCAAACCCGCTGCGGGCCGGGCTGGAGCAGAACATGCTGCAGGT
>SLIH01000432.1 GCA_007135745.1 Halomonas sp.
ATCTGTATCAACCGGAGAGATGCAGCTTCAATGGACGGGTGGGGTGGATGTATACGCCTGAACGTTTGAACACCCTGTATGACGCCATTCATTTGTTGGTGTCGACTGGCTCAGTCCGGGAAACTTCAACTATAGTGGTGGCATATAAGTTGCAGAATTTCCAATAACCGATAACTGACAGGAATTTGGCATGGCGGGGGAGGAAAAGGAAAAGGGCGAAGGGAAGAAGTCCGGTAACGTCAAAACAATGATCATCATAGCCGTTGCGGCCGTAGTGACCGCTGTATTGTCGGTTGTGGGCACGCTGTTTTTTCTGACTGATGCCGAGGACACGCGTGACGCCGGATCAGCTGAGGAAGTTCATGTCCCTGCCCGCTACGTAACAATTGAACGACCACTGGTTGTTGGCATTGCGGGAGAAGCCCGACAGCGTTTCCTGCAGGTTCACGTGGCGTTCGTGGTTCGCGATGATGATGTCGCGGACGGGGTTGAGCGCCATAAACCCGCAATTCGCAGTCGGTTGCAGTCTGTTCTGCAGCGAGAGGAGTACGCCACCCTTCACACGGATGAAGGCAAGATAGCGCTCCAGGAAACCTTGTTGACGGCTGTTAATGAGGTGTTGGAGACGGAGGGCGTGGCGCCGGTGGAGAAGGTATTGTTCACGAATTTTGTGATGCAATGAATAAGCCCTGAGCGAAGGTGAGCTATGCAGGACCTGTTGTCACAGGACGAAATTGATGCGCTGCTGCACGGTGTCGATGATGGGGATGTCGACACGGAAGATGAAGGCGGCGATGGCGAGCCGAAGACTTTTGATCTGGCGACGCAGGACCGCATTGTGCGCGGTCGTATGCCGACGCTCGAAATGATCAATGAACGCTTTGCCCGATATACCCGCATCAGCCTTTTCAATCTCCTGCGTCGTAATGCGGATGTTGCTGCCGCCGGCGTTCAGATCATGAAATTCGGGGAATACATACACACCCTGTATGTGCCTACCAGCCTCAATCTGGTGAAGATGCGACCGCTTCGGGGCACGGCGCTCTACATTATGGACGCCAAGCTGGTGTTCAAGCTGGTCGATAATTTTTTCGGGGGTGAAGGTCGGCACGCAAAGATTGAGGGGCGTGAATTCACACCCACGGAGACGCGCATTGTTCAGATGGTACTGGAGCTTGTCTTTCAGGATATGAAAGAAGCCTGGAGTGCCGTCTTCAAGGTGGATTTCGAATACCTGTCATCCGAAGTGAACCCCTCCATGGCCAACATTGTCAGTCCCAGTGAGGTGGTCGTGGTCAGCACCTTCCAGATCGAGCTGGATGGTGGCGGTGGAGAAATGGACATTGCCATTCCTTACTCCATGGTAGAGCCCATTCGTGAGCTGCTTGATGCCGGTGTCCAGAGTGATGTGGATGAGGTGGATGAGCGCTGGGTGAACGCGCTGCAGGAGGATATCAAGGAGGTGAAGGTGCCGGTTAACGCGACGGTTGCCGAGCGGGATATATCGCTCCGGGATGTTGCCCGATTGAGCGCTGGCGATGTCATTCCGATCGATATGCCGGAGACCGTTACTGTGACCGCCAATGAGGTGCCCATCTATAAGGGGCATCTTGGCACTCGTGACGGAAATCTGGCAGTAAAGATCGCCGAGCGCATAAAACGTCCCGAGGTTTCCAGCAAATTAAAGGTTGAAGAAGATGGCTGAGGAAGATAAAGGCAAGAATTCCGAGGAAATGACGGAAGACGAGAAGCTGGCCGCTGAATGGGAACAGGCTATGGGTGAAGCCGGAGACGCTGGTGAGGCGGAGGAGCCCGGTGAAGCGTCGTCCGAGCGCGAGGATGAGTGGGCGGCTGCCATGGCGGAAGCCGGAGAATCCGGTGGTGATGACAGCTCATCGGAAGACGATACCGGAATGGATGTTCGTGCGGCTCCAATGGAAGATTTCACCGGTGAGCCCCAGCCCGCCAATCCGGACCATCCCGATCTGGATGTTATTCTTGATATTCCCGTCACTATTTCCATGGAGGTAGGGAACACCAGCATTCCGATCCGCAACCTGTTGCAGCTCAATCAGGGTTCGGTGATTGAGCTTGACCGACTGGCCGGCGAGCCCCTAGATGTTCTGGTCAACGGCATGTTGATCGCCCATGGCGAAGTCGTGATGGTTAATGAGAAGTTCGGCATCCGGCTGACCGACGTCATCAGCCCCAGTGAACGAATCCGGAAGCTGGCCAAGTAAATGGATTTGATTTCAGGCGTCATTAAACAATCTTCGAGGCGTGGGATCCGCCGGACGCTTACGGTCTTGTCGCTGCTGGCTTTTCCCGGCCTCGCTCTGGCGACGGAGGCAGCGGAAGAGTCTGACGGTATCGGCGCGGGAGCGCCTGATACCCTGGCCACGGTGGCAACCTTGGGCCTTGGCCTTCTGGCGGTGATTGCGGTGATATTCATCAGCGCCTGGGGTATACGTCGTGTCCAGGGAATGGGAGGCGTCAATTCTCAGGCAATGAAGGTTGTCGCCGTTCTTTCCGTAGGCCAGAGGGAGCGCGTGGCCCTTATTGATGTTGGGGAAAAACAGATACTTATCGGCATTACGCCACAATCGGTACGAACCCTGCATGTCTTTGATGAACCCGTTGTAAAACCGTCAGCTCCGGGGAGCGGCGGTGACTTCGCGAGCAAGCTCCAGCAGGTGCTTGGGCGCAGCGGTCAGCCAACGGGGGACAAGCAATGACTCGCAGGGAGTTCACCGATGGCATCAGGTGTTCGTCGATCCATAAAGAAGATTACGCCGGCAGCGCTGACGCTGCTGTTGGGGTTGGGTCTGCCCGCACTGGCCCATGCCGTGCCTGGCGGCATTCCCGCCGTCACACTCACGACCACTGAGGACGGCGAGCAGCAGTACACGGTAACGCTGCAGATTCTGGCGCTGATGACAGCGCTGACTTTCCTGCCCGCCATGCTCATGATGATGACGTCCTTCACGCGCATCATCGTAACCTTTGCCATTCTCCGCCAGGCCATTGGTCTGCAGCAGACACCATCCAATCAGATCCTGATCGGTCTGGCGCTGTTTCTCAGTATTTTCATCATGTCGCCGGTGTTTGAGCGAGCCCATGATGAGGCACTTCAGCCCTATCTCAATGAAGAGATGGCGCCCATGGAGGCCGTGAGTACAGCCAGCGAGCCATTCCGTGAATTCATGCTCTCCCAGACCCGGGAAACGGACCTCAATATGTTCGTGCGGATTTCCGGGCAGGCGTTCGATTCGCCCGAGGATGTGTCCTTCTGGGTGCTGATGCCGGCATTTGTTACCAGTGAGCTGAAGACTGCCTTCCAGATCGGGTTCATGCTGTTCATCCCCTTTCTGATCATCGACATGGTGGTGGCGAGCGTTCTCATGGCCATGGGCATGATGATGCTCTCGCCGATCATTATTTCCCTGCCATTCAAAATCATGCTGTTTGTTCTGGTGGATGGGTGGTCCATGGTCATGGGCACCCTGGCCGCCAGTTATGGCATATAGCGGGACTGGAGGAGACCTATGACACCTGAAATGGCCGTCGATCTGATACGGGATGCGCTCTGGCTGATTGTGCTGCTGGCGCTGACCATCATTGGGCCGGGTCTGATTGTGGGTTTGATCGTTTCAACCTTCCAGGCTGCCACTCAGATCAACGAGCAGACCCTGAGCTTTCTGCCGCGCCTGATTGTCACCCTCATGGTGATCATTATTGCCGGCCCCTGGATGTTGACCCAGTTGCTGGATCACGCCAACCGGTTGATTGTCAGTATCCCGGCGATGATCGGATAACGCCATGCCGCTTGAGCTGGGACCGGAAGCGATCGGGCAGTGGCTGGGTTCGTTCCTTTGGCCACTGTTTCGCATCGCCAGTTTTCTCATGGTTATCCCGGTTATTGGTACCCAGCTGGTACCGATGCGTATCCGCCTTATCCTGGCGGTTGGCATCACGGTGCTTGTGGTTCCCCTTCTCGATGATGTTCCCGCCATTGACGGTCTGAGTGTTGAAGCAGCCGTGATTGCCATACAGCAGATATTGATTGGCGCGGCCATGGGCTTCTCGGCCTTCATGCTGTTCCAGCTTTTTGTTGTTGCCGGGCAGATGATCGCGATGCAGATGGGCCTGGGGTTCGCCTCCATGGTGGATCCAACCCACGGGGTCAATGTCCCGGTTCTGTCCCAGTTCTACCTCAATGGGGTGACGTTGCTCTTTCTCGCCACCAACGGGCATCTGGTGCTTTTTGATGTATTGATCGAAAGCTTTCATACCCTGCCGATCGGCATGGAAGGACTTGCGGCCAGTTCCTATCACGATCTGGCCCACCGCATGACCTGGCTTTTCGCCAGCGCCATGGTGCTGGCTTTGCCCGCCACAACGGCGGTACTGCTTGTTTACATCTCCTTTGGCGTCATGACCCGGGCGGCGCCGCAGATGAATATTTTCGCCATTGGTTTCCCCATTGCCCTGTTGTTCGGGCTTTTCGCCAACTGGGTGCTGTTTGGTGATCTGGCGCCGCGTTTTCAGCGCCTGAGCGAGGAAACCTTCCTGTTTATGCGCGAGCTGCAACGCTGAGGCAGTTATGGCCGAAGACAACGAAAGCAGTCAGGAAAAATCGGAAGAGCCTACCCCCAGGCGCCTGGAAAAGGCGCGTGAAGAAGGGCAGGTTGCCCGTTCCAAAGAACTGGCAACCATGATGGTGCTGATGTCGGGCGCCGCCGGACTGCTTTTTTTCGGGGGCATGATCGGGGGGACGCTTCGCGATATCTTCCGCCACAATTTTGATCTTGAACGGGCGGATGTTTTTGATACCGGGGTCATGCTGAGTCAGCTTGGAGACTCCGCCATTACCATTATTCTGGCCGTTTCCCCCCTCCTGGCCATATTGGCCGTGGCCGCATTTCTCGGTCCGTTGATGGTCGGAGGCTGGCTGATGAGCGGCAAGGCGGTGGCGCCGCAGCTCAGCAGAATGAGCCTGTTCAAGGGCCTCAAGCGCATGTTTTCCACGCGCGCGCTCATGGAGCTTACCAAGAGTGTTGCCAAGGTTTCGCTGGTCTTGCTGATCGCCCTGGCCATTCTCAACGTTCGTCAGGAGAACCTGCTCGCCATTGCCAATCAGGATCCCAATCCAGCCACGGAGCAGGCGCTCTGGACGCTGGGGTGGAGTTTCTTCTTTCTGGCCTGCGCCACCATCGTGATTGCGGTCATCGATGTGCCGTTTCAGATTTACGATCACCACAAGAAGCTGCGCATGACCAAGCAGGAGGTTAAGGACGAATTCAAGGAGACGGAGGGTAAGCCTGAGGTCAAACAGAAGATACGCCAGCTTCAGAGGGAAATGGCCCAGAGGCGCATGATGGAGGATGTGCCCAAAGCTGACGTGGTGATAACCAACCCGGAACACTTTGCCGTTGCGCTCCAATACGATGGCAAGAGCATGGCTGCACCGGTGGTGGTGGCCAAGGGCACGGATGAGATCGCCATGAAAATCATGGAGATTGCCCGCGAACATAAAGTCGATGTGCTGCGTACGCCCCCGCTGGCGCGAGCGGTCTATTACAGTACTGATATCGGCGAGGCCATTCCCGAGGGCCTCTATATGGCGGTGGCGCAGGTTCTTGCCTACCTGTTCCAGCTGCGTCAGTACCGTCGCCGCGGAGGCAACAAGCCCGCCATGCCCAGATTGCCGATCCCCGAGGACCTCCGCCGGGATGAGTAGGCTGCCCGGGCGTCCGCTTTCAGTCGCCTGGAGCCACCGTGGTAACGGTAATGCATTGTATAAAAAAGAAAAAGGTTACCTGGTACGCACCTTGCAGACCCCCTCAAGACAGTCGGTTAGGTGTCAAATGACTGACACCACCGGGTTTCGACTTTACAAGAGGTAGCGACCGGTCATGGATCGCGCGGCAGCATTGAATTCGCTGAGAGGATTTGGGGTTCTGGCGAGGGGGAATCTGGCGATTCCTCTGATGGTCATGGTCCTGTTGGGGATGATGACGCTGCCGGTGCCCGTCTTCCTGCTTGATGTGCTCTTCACCTTCAATATTGCTCTGTCTCTGGTGATCATCCTGGTGGCAGTCTATGCCATGCGGCCGCTCGACTTTGCTGCATTCCCCACCGTACTCCTGGTGGCAACGCTCCTGCGTCTGGCTTTG
>SLIH01000280.1 GCA_007135745.1 Halomonas sp.
CGGCCGCCGGATCCATATTGAAGGTGCTTTCCAGAACGTCCACGGGAACCGGTGTGGCGCCCAGGTACCGTACCACTTCGGCCGTGGCGGTGAAGGTGTAGTCGGGCAGAATGACTTCGTCACCAGGGCCAACGCCCAGCGCTTCCAGCGCGAGGTGCAGTCCACCGGTGGCCGAGTTTATGGCGACGCAGTGCAGTTCGGACTTGTTACTGCCACCGGTGAGATAGTCGGCAAAGTCAGACTCAAACTGACGCGCCTTCTGACCGGTTGTAACCCAGCCTGAGCGGAGGGTGGCAACGACTTCCTCGATCTCCGCCTCGCCAATCTCCGGACGGGCAAAGGGAATGAAGGACTCGCCGGAGTGGCTCATGGCTGGGACTCCCTGGATTGCAGCCAGTTCCTGTTGATGGCCGGTGGTTGTCCTGCGGATTCAGGCTGAACAATGTTCTGGCGCCGCACGTCTGACAGTACCTGATCATACCCCCGTGGGTCCCCTTGCTGCAGATGCCAGATCAGGCGTTTCATACCCAGGGACAGGCTCAGCAAGTTGGGGGCCACCACCAGATTTCTACGGCCGCTGGAGCAATTGAACTCCTTGACCGGCGTGCGCCAGTCCCCGTATCCCTCGGTCAGGTAACGGTCGCCATCACGGGGGCCGAGGATGGTAACACCGCGCAGTTTGTACTCCACAAGATCCATTGGGCTGTGGTCCCAGCGGTGCATCATGGAGCCATGCCACCATACGCTGTTGTCTTCGTGCAGCAGCGAGAAATCCACGGCGATGCCGGTACGATGAACGGCCTTGACCAGCACGGGCAGGGTGGTGATGTGCAGACCGTCGCTGTTCCGGGTGAGCTGGTATTGAGTGTCCATGCGCACCGAATCGAACTCCGGCGCTGCATGCAGGATCTGTTTGAGCTGCTCAACGTCGGTGGTGTTGGCGCGCAGACCCAGATCAATGTCGAAATCATGAGGCAGAAAATCCCCTTCTCGGTAGATTCCGAGGAAGGTGCCGGACAGCGCCGTCCAACCCCAGTCCTTAAGGGGAAGCAGCCGCGCCACATCCTTGAGCGCCTGTTCGGCGTCGTCCCGGGCAAAATCGCCCTCGCGTTCTTTTTTCTGGCTGTTTGCCCCAGTGGAAGCTGGCTCGGCTTCGCGCGCATTGGCGCGGATTTCGTTTAGTCGGGCCAGGAGCTGGTCCACAACATCGTGGAAATCCTCAAGCGCCTGCAGTGCCTTCTGGTTATGCTGTTGGCGTGCGCTCTGGTGGACGATCTGGGCCAGGCTTACGACTCTGGCGCTGGCGGCCTCCAGCGCGGGCAGTGCCGCGTCGCGCCCCACTACCCAGTCGAGCAGGACTTCTGTCTCGCGGAGGTCCAGTCCGTCGCTGAAGCAGAAGAACGGATCACTGGTTCTGCTGCCCAGCCCGGGCCAGCCTCGGCTGGCGTACCAGTAAGCGCGGCGCAGGGCGTCCTTGAAGTTGTCCTGCCAGAATTCGGTAGCCATTTGGCGAGCAAGAATTGGTTTGCCGGTGACTAGAGCGCAGCCCAGCCAACCCACCAGCGCCAGCACGGCTCGTTCGGGCACACTGTGCTGGCGATTTAGGTAGTGCAGAAGGCGGTAGCTTTTACTCGGCGTCAAAGCTGATTTACCACTCACAGTTGGCTTCGTAGTCGGACAACGGATAAAGCGGGTGGAGGCCCGTGGCAATCAGTTTCCCGGCTTGCGGATGCTCGGCCCGACGTTGTTCTATCTGCTGTTGCATCGCCTGGTAGTCTGCAGGCGTGATACAGACTGAATCGAGCTTGCGCTTCACGAGTGCGGGAACTCTCTGGGAAGCGTTCGAGTACCCAGGATCAGGCACCTTCCAGCCCTTGCCATAGTAGGCTTCCAGAAAGTTCTCCGAGTGATGCGGAATATCCACCGGGACGCCCCGCAGCTCCCCGGATTCCACGGGCAGGAAGTCCTCCACTCCGAGCGGCAGCCGCGCCTGTTTATGGGCCCAAATGTGGCCGTCTTCGTACCAAACCGGCCGAATGTCCAGGTGCACATCCGGCACGTCATCTTTCAGCCGCAGGCGGAAGAGTCGCCCATTGCGATTGAAGCTGCAGGTAAAACCGGCCAGCACCAGGTCCACCACCAGTTGCATGGTTTCAACCTTGACTTCGGCCGCACTGTTTTTGTGCGAGATATACCCCGCATCGAAGTCGTCGTCGCCGGGAATGAAATCCCCCTCGCGAACAAACCCGAGCAGCGTGCCGTACATAAGGAACAGCGGCGACTGGAACTGTTCGCGGAAATACTGCCGTGCCTCGCTGTAGATGGCCAGATAACGCGCCTGACGAGCCCGGATGGTGTCCGGAGTAAGAGCCAAGAACCCCTTCTTGTCGATGGCGCCCCCGGCTTCGAGATACCCTGCCAGGGTGCCGTCCCCATGAGGGATAGTGATGTGCAGCGCGCTACCCCCCCGATTATCCAGCGGCTGGCCTTCCTCTGTGTACAGGGAAAGCGTGCCGGAGACCGGAAAGCGCGCAAGCACTTCACGTTTCAGATGATAGTGAAAGTAGGGCGGAATAAAGCGCTTGCGGGAAAGCGGAATGGTGCGGATGAGCTGGTCATCCAGAAACAGCTTTAAGTGGAGACCTTTCGTTAACCCGGGGCTGACGAATCCGTCCAAGCGGAGGCCCAAGTGAGAGAAGTTAGCGTCGAAACGGCCCGCGCCCCTTCGCCCTGAAGGATCGCTAACCGGTTCCAGCGCGCACCTAAAGAGCGGGTCATCTGGTGCATCCTGCCCCAAGTTGTATTGGCAGCGGGCAAGGTGGAAGTCGCTGGCCTGAGCATAGTTGAACACGCGCCTGATGCGCGAGTGCTGGTTCGCACTGCGCTTATTCGACAGCCTTGTGAACTGCTGTTCGGCAGCCCCGTGATTATCACGGAGCTCGAAAAACCTGCCCAACGCGTAGTTAAGGCCGGCTCTGGACAACCCAAAAGCGTAAAGCACTCGGAAAAATGTTTTTGCGAGTGACAGACTATGGTGGATCATGTAGCTAACAGATACTCCTTGTGCGGCATTTGGGACTGCAGTGCCCGGGCAATCTCCTTTCCGGGGTCGATCAATGCCGCACCGTGGGTCCGCAGCCGGGTTTCCGCCAGGGGCAGCTCCGTGCAACCAAGGATGATGCTGTTTGCGCCCTGATCGCACAGGTTATCGATGCAATCCTGCAGCCGGGCGACCGCAGCTTCCGAGGGCGGGGTGACGGCTTTCAAACCGTAGCCCGGTTGATAAATTGCTTCGTGGAGTTCCTCTTGCCGTTCCCGGTCAAGAACACAGGAGATGCCACCTGCCTGCTCAATCCCGGAATCCCAGACCCTGCCTATGCGCGACCCAGAAGTGCTCATAAAACCCACTCGTGGCCCATACTGAATAGCCCGGGTGACGGCGGGATCAACCATGCTCACGAATCTACCTTTAATGGCATCTCCGAGAGCAGCTTTGAAAGCGTCCAGAATAACCGGGGCGTGAAATGTCGCGCATGGTACCATAACCGCATACTCTCGCCGGCTTTCCCTGAGCAGCTGCAGGTAAGGCTGAATGAGCCTTGCGATAACGTGTCCTGGGTTCTCTCCGTTTCCCGTCCGGAGAAAATGTGTGCGGTCAGGGATCATTGAGGGAAAAGCGACATGAAGGGTATCCCAGTGATCGCAATCCCTAGTGGCCTGGCTGTTCATAACCAATAGATCCCGGTGGAATTCCACCCCGGCCATGGGCCCTACCCCACCGGCAATGACAACAACCGGATCGGAGGTTTTGAATACGGGAACGTTTAACTCCATGCTTTTTTACCGTTTAGTAAGCCAGTCAGTTCTCATTGGCCAGTAGTGCGAGCTCCGGCCCTGGTTGATAGTTATTCCAGTCGGCCTCAAGCCCCGACATTCTGATATGATAAGCTATAAGCTGAGCGAGGCGAGCTTGACCCAGCGGCTCCCGTTGCCGACGTTGGGGGCCATCAGTGCAAGGTTGCAGGTTGGCCTCAACAATAACCGGTCCATTATCCCCGAGACAGACATCCCAACCAACCAGCTTTATAGGAACGGCATTGCGATGCGCCTGTAGAGCAATATCGCACGCCAGCTGCCAATCCGGTAGAAGTGTTCCAGCAATATTTTCCTCGTTAAACGGGTGAGAATAATAAAAATCATTCTGCCCGCTCAAGCCATAGTCCGTAGCCGGGCCGAGTTCCCCATTATGAATTTTGACCGCGCAGGCGAGCCCACCGGCATGCATATTATCGACGTGATCATTCTGATTCCGCGGAATGCGAAAATGGGCGCTGACCACCTCTGGCGCACCTGACTCATTGATTACCGTGATGATTCGTGCAGTGGCAGCGGCCTGCCCAGAGAGCCGTTGCAGAGAGCGATGGACTCGCAGTCTGGGTTGAATCAGGTAACGTTTTCGCTTTTCTTCGGAATCGAGTAACTGTTTGCGGAGAAGCGTCTTCAGAGGGCCACGTTCTCCAGTCGCGATGTTTTTGAATTGCCCTGCCTCGGGATCGTAAATGAAAAGTGCGGAATCTTTCCCGCCTTTCTCAAGTGCAGGCTTCACAAAGCAGTCCTGTGCTATCTGTTCAGGTGAATCGGCGGCATGAGGCCTGTAGCGTCCTCCGTCGAGCTCACCAAGCAGGCCTGGCGAAGGAATGTTATTTGCCGTGGCCCAGTGCTGCCAGGCTGATTTGTCGACCAGAAATGGAGCCTGCTTAATTTCCTCGGGTGTGTACATCAGAGGATAAAGCACGGCTTTCATTTCGTAGCGATGAAGGTATTCATGTCGGCGAGTGCGGCTTATTTCGTTGAACCACTCAAACTTGTAATAATTCTCCGGCATGGAAGGGGTGCTGAGTGCGCACCATAGGCATTCGAGCAATTGGCGTAGCCGCCCCTTGCCTGTTTCGTCCTTGGCATGCCTCCAGTTGTTTTTGTTGACCTTGATCGCGCAGTACAGAACATCAATGGCAAACCAACTAATTGTCCTCAGGATTGGTGAGGAGAGCCATCGTTTGAAGCGGCGTGAGACTTTGTCTTCAGGGAATCCTTGAGCAAAAAGGGCCAGCATCCGGTTGCGATACTGGAAATATTGATTGTGCAGGAATGCTGCGTCCCCCCCGTCCTCCCTTTGCCTGCGAAGGCGAATGGGGTAAACACGAGAGTGACGTCGCAGCACCCGTGACCTATGACTCAATGGTAACCCTGGCATGGGATATCGAGCGGGACAGTTTTCCGACGAAGAGTAGCGTGGAAACAGTAGAGATGGTTGCCGGTAACGCAGTCAGCTCAAACGCCATCTGCCCAGACTGCTGGCTTAACGGGTTAAACTGGAGATCACAGTCTGTCAATACGCTCTGTATGTGCTGCTCCGCCTTGCTCGTAGTGCCTGTAAACGCTACATTAAAAGTTACCCGAAGAGGTTGATCAGACGCAGTGGTATCCGAACAACCCAACTTATGAAGTGCATGACCAACAATCAGGTCTGAAACAGGCACAGGCTTACCGTAGGAGACAAATTCATGGGAGCCGATGGCTGGTCGGTAGTTCACTTCAATGACATGACATGATTGGGAAGAGGCAGGTTTGTGGTGATCTTCAATCATCATATCCACCCCGGCGAGTTCCAGCCCCGGTATTGCCTTACAGGCTTTTACCGCGACAGCCTTGATACTTGCATGAACCTCATCAGTGATGTCCTTCGCCGCCCCACCCTGGCTGATATTAGCAGCAGAGCGAAGCTGAATCACCTCACCCGGCTTCGGCTTATGATTGAGCGAGCAACCGTACTGCTTGCGGACAAAGCCCTTGAGTGAAGCGTCCACAACAATCTTTGAATTGCGCAAGCGAGGGTTTTGACTACGGCTCTCATTTTCAGCTTCGATCAATGCAAGGATTGAGCTTGCGCCATTACCAATCACTTGGGCCGCCTGTCGCGACAGCACCGAAATCACCTGATCACCCAAAACCAGAAACCGGTAATCCCGCCCCGAACATTGCTCTTCGATCACGATACGTCGTTCCCGCCAGAGGCCCAACATAACACGGATCAGTTCAGCAGCTGAGCTTACACCAACGGTCACCCCGGCGCCCTTGGTGCCTTCTTCTGGCTTCACGACTAACGGATA
>SLIH01000303.1 GCA_007135745.1 Halomonas sp.
AGCAGATTCTCTGGCAGCACGTGCCGTTTCGCCGGAATCATCACCAATACGCACAATCAGACGATTACCGTCGATACGGGTATCGTGTGGAACAAGCTGCCCAAGATTGAATATCAGCCGCGTGCGATCATCCCCCTCGACGACCGTCATACTCTGGGCATTACCGGTACCGAGATTGTGATACCGCTGCTCCAGGCCGCTGGCTACATCAGCCAGATCCAGCGCAATCCGTGCCGGGCGCTGAATGGTGTATCCCGACGCTTCCGGCGGTGCACCATCAAAGGTCAGAACCACTTCCGTACGGTCACCGGAAAGGGAAGAAAAATCAATATCCTGCAGCGTCACCCCCCAGCCGGTACTGGCCGTCATCAACAGGGCGCCGATGGTTATTAAGCTCTTGAGTTTTCCAAGCATTGTTTGCCTCAAGCCTTTCTCTGTATTCCGTGTTGTGGTCCGCATAACAGCACCCCGGCCTTCTTATTCTTGCAGCGACATGGTTCGGGGCCGCTTGACCCAACCACCACGCCCATCAGAAACAATTTCCCGCAGGACGATCTGACTCTCGGTAACCCGCTCAACGCGGCCATAATTTTCACCCATGTAGTTACCGACAGTGACCCTGTGGATACCGCCCTGGCCATCACTGATCAAGGCATATAGACGGCCCTCGTCGTCACGCTGAAGGGTCCCAACCATGGCCAGATCCCCAATCGCAAACCGCTCCAGAGGCTCGGAGGGCCGATCCTCATCAGGCTGAATCTCTGATTCGGGCTCCTCGTCATCTTCCTCAAGCGCGATTTCCACCTCAGCGGGCGGCTCAAACGGTGAACGCCGGTCCGCTGCAGCATAGGTGAAGGCCTCATAAGCCTCAAACTCCGGGAGCGGCTCAACCTCACCCCGTGGCGTATCCCGGGCTTCAGACATGAATTCATCCAGGTCCCTGTACCCCTCTTCCCCGGAACAGCCCGCCACTACGACAGCGATGGTTAAGGGCATGAGAGCACGCAGAAAATAACGACTATTCATCCTCACCCCCCTGACCGATAGCGGTAGGTTCTGGCGACCATCTGCATGTTCAGCCCCCGATCCGCACTCTCTATCGTGAAATCATGCAGCGTCACGATGCGCGGCAACCCCGCGACATTGCTCACGAAAGTCGCCAATTCGTGGTAGTCCCCGGTCACCCGGATATTGATTGGCAACTCCACATAGAAGTCCCGCTCCACTTCGCTCTGAAGCGCAAACTCACGCATACTCAGACCACTGCCGAGTGCGGTGTTGGTAATATCCTCCAGAAGCCCCGGCACCTCGGTATCGCTGGGTAATTGCCGGACCAGAGCCCCAAAGGTTTCTTCCATCTCTTCCATCTGGGCCTTGTACACATCCAGATTGGCTACCCGATGGGCCTTGTTTTCGTATTGCTCGCGCAGATCCTGCTCTTCACGCTCGGCCCGCTCGACCTCACCGTACAGATCCTTAACGAAAAACCAGTAACCGCCACCAAAGACCAGGGCAAATACAAGCACCATGAAAATAGCTTTGACTGGCGCTGGCCAGACCCCGGCATTGTTAAAATCCAGGTCGTTGACATCAAAGTTTTTCAGGCTTTCAAGGGATTCTGAAAGATTCACTGCTGTCCCTCCGCTTCCGCGTCGTCCGCCTCGGGGACCACTTGCTCAACCGTCATGTTGAACTGACTGAAACCTGCCCGGCGCTGATCCGCCGCTGACACATTGGTCAGATTGGGATTGCCGAACCAGTCCGACTGCTCAAAATTGCGCATGAGACTGGAGATCCGGCTGTTGGACTCGGCCATACCCACGATTGAGACGGTATCGCCCGACTTCTCAATGCTTTG
This sequence comes from Halomonas sp., assembly GCA_007135745.1. Classification (GTDB taxonomy): domain Bacteria; phylum Pseudomonadota; class Gammaproteobacteria; order Pseudomonadales; family Oleiphilaceae; genus Halospina. The sequence goes on from SLIH01000303.1 coordinate 1,859, forward strand.
AAAGAAAAGGCCTTCGGGCACCGAGCGGACCAGCTCGTCGAACGCCCGGACAATAACAGGGCGTTGCCCCTGAAGATCCTGGATGACCTGCATCCTGGACAGGAGCTCCTCACGCCGTTCACGCAGATCCTCGATCTCGGCGATCTGCTGTTCAAGATCCCGCATGGCGTTCTCGATGTAACTGTTGCGCGATTGCTGGTGATCAATCTGTCCCTGCACAGCGGTCTGCCAGAGAAAGACCAGTCCGGCCGCAATGATCAGGGCGCCGAAAAGCATCACAATGAATTGGCGCTGCTTCTCGGCACGCAGCTCTTCACGCCAGGGTCTGAGGTTAATCTTCGCCATCAGTCAAAACTCCTCATCGCCAGCCCACAGGCGATCATTAAGGAGGGTGCGTCATTACTCAGCCCGGCCGCATTCACCTTGGAACTGACCGCCATATCGGCGAAAGGGTTTGCGACGAGCGTTGTGGTTCCAACCTTTTCCTCCACCATCGCAGGCAACCCAGCGATGGAAGCGGTCCCTCCGGCCAGAAGGACATAATCCACTGCGTTGTACTGGCTGGAACCGAAAAAGAACTGCAATGCCCGCGCTACCTGCTGAACCACCGCCTCCTTGAAGGGCGCCAGCACTTCACTCTCATAATCGTCCGGAAGACCGCCCTGCTTTTTGGCCATCCCTGCTTCCTCCTGGGAAAGCCCGTAGCGGCGCTGGATCTCCTCGGTCAACTGTTTGCCACCGAAGAGCTGCTCCCGCGTGTAGACAGTCTCACCATCAACCAGCACGCTGAGCGTCGTCATGGTCGCACCGATATCAACAATGGCAACCACCTGTTCCTCGGCGTCCTTTTCCAGTTGAGGCGCCACCATGGTAAATGCCCGCTCCATGGCGTAAGCCTCCACGTCGACGACCTTGGTCGTAAGCGAGGCCATGGAAAGGGCGTCCTCACGGACATCGACGTTTTCCTTGCGGCAGGCAGCCAGAAGCACATCGACCTGATCCGGATTGACCTCGGAGGGGCCAATCACCTCAAAGTCGATGGCGACCTCGTCAAGCGGATAGGGAATGTATTGATCGGCCTCGTTGGCGATTTCATCTTCCATTTCGAAATCATTGAGGCCCGCCGGCATCTGGATGGTCTTGGTGATGACGGCTGAACCCGAAACGGCGACCGCCGCGCTGCGCACACCGGTACGTGACTTGTTCACCACCTTCTTGACCACTTCTCCGACGGCTTCAACATCATTGATACTTTTTTCGACGACAGCATTGGGTGGCAGCGGCTCAACCGCGTAGCTTTCCACCTTGTACCTGTCACCCTGTCTCGACAACTCCAGCAACTTGACGGAACTCGAACTGATGTCGACCCCCAACATGCTGTTTGCTTTTTTTCCGAGCATTCCGAACACGCGCCCACCCCAGAGTCTGTTTTGCAGAACCCCGTAATTTAGATTTTCAGGCCTGGAGGATCTGATACCTTAAGAATATTTAACTGCCTTGGCAGCCTCTAGGTACATCCGATCCAGCCGAACCTAGTGTCTCCTGAAGCAATTTATGAAATGATAGACCTATATTCCAAAATTGTCAGAAAAAATGTCTCGCATTGTTAGTTACTTCCGAGTTCTTACCTGGCTTTTGATCGGTGCCGGCGCATCTGCCGCGATGATCCTTGCCAGCTTCTATCTTTTCCTCCAACCCGGACTTCCGCCGGTCGAGCAGCTGCGCGATATTCGCCTGCAAACGCCGCTGCGCGTTTACTCTGCCGACAACCAACTAATAGCAGAATTTGGCGAAATGAGAAGAACGCCAGTCCGCGTCGAGGATGTACCCATACACCAGATCCACGCTTTCATGGCGGCAGAGGACTCTCGGTTTCTCGACCATCATGGGGTCGATCCACGAGGCCTGACGCGGGCGGCGCTTGAGCTGGCTACCACCGGGAGCATCCAATCCGGTGGCAGCACGATCACCATGCAGGTTGCACAAAATTTCTTTTTGACACGAGATCGAACATTTCTACGGAAATTCAACGAGATCCTTCTGGCTCTGCAGATTGAACGTGAACTGAGCAAAAACGAGATCCTCGAACTCTACCTGAACAAGATCTATCTGGGACACCGCGCCTACGGACTGGAATCCGCCGCCCGGGTGTACTACGGAGTACCCCCCGAAGCGCTTACCCTGGCCCAGATGGCCATGATCGCGGGGCTACCCAAAGCACCCTCGGCAAATAACCCGTTACGTAACCCGAATCGAGCCCTTGTGCGCCGGGACTGGATTCTTTCGCGAATGGAGCGGCTGGGCTACATCACACCAGAGGAACACCAACAGGCGCGATCCGAACCGGTAACGGCCAGCTATCATGGTCCGGAGGTTGAACTTAATGCGCCCTATGTTGCCGAGATGGCACGAACGGAGCTATTCCGCCGTTATGGTCAGTCGGTTTACGAGGATGGCTACCGCGTTTACCTGAGCATAGATGGTGATCGCCAGAAGGCGGCGACCGAAAGCCTCAGAAATGGCCTGGAAGCCTACGATCGCCGCCATGGATGGCGCGGGCCACTCGACCAATGGTCGCTCGGCGACACCCCTGACATGGACGAACTGACGTCGCGCCTGAGGGAAATACCCCGGGTCGCCGACCTGGTCCCTGCCCTGATCACCGATACCGGTTCCGATGCCGTGGCCCTGACAGTCAACAATGGATTGGTGCGAATTCCCATGGAAAGCATGCGTTGGGCACGTCCATACATCAATGAGAATGCCCAGGGCCCGCGCCCCGAGACACCAGAAGACATTGTCAGCCGTGGCGACGTTGTCTATGTACGCTTCCCGGTGCAACCGGTTCTTGATAATGCGGACGGGAAAACGCTGGAAGCGGAACTGGCTCAACTTCCCGACATTCAGGGGGCCGTGGTTGCAGTCAATCCCGACACCGGACGTATTGAGGCACTCTCGGGCGGATACAGTTTCGCAGCCAGCCGGTTCAATCGCGCGGTCCAGGCAAAAAGACAGCCAGGATCAGCATTCAAGCCACTGGTTTTTCTTGCCGCTCTGGAAAACGGAGCAACCGCAGCCACAACCATCAATGACGCACCCATTGTTTTCGATGACGATGAACTCGAAACCACCTGGCGGCCAGAGAACGTAAGCGGAGAATTCCGTGGCCCCACCACCCTGCGTCAGGCGCTTTACGAGTCCCGCAACCTGGTCTCCATCCGCCTGCTTCGGGACACCGGAATCCAGCGCACCCTTGACTACATCAGCGCATTGGGAATCGACACATCGACCCAGCCAAGAGACCTGTCCCTGGCTCTCGGCAGCGGTCCGATGACGCCACTGGAGCTCACCCGGGCCTACGCCATCATTGCCAATGGCGGTTACGCCGTTGAGCCTGTCCTCATTGAACGCATTGTGGATGACGAAGGGGATGTGGTTTTCCAGGCGCCGGAAGTCATCCATTGTGAACGCTGCGATCACGACGATCCCGAACTGCTGGATGCCGCCCTTCCCCTGGACGACACCAGCCGGAACGACACACCGCCACGGGTACTTGAAAGGGTGGCCGATCCGGCTTCCGTCTACATCATGGATTCCATGCTTCGTGATGTAATTACACGTGGCACAGGACGCCGCGCCCGGGCTCTGGGCCGCGAGGATATTGCCGGAAAAACCGGCACCACGAATGATCAACGCGACACCTGGTTTCTGGGTTACAACCCTGACCTCGCGACAGGAGTCTGGGTTGGTTTCGATCAACCCCGCTCCCTGGGACGCGGCGAGTTCGGCAGCTCCACGGCTCTTCCCATCTGGCAGGAATTTATGGGCAAGGCACTCTCAGGGAAGCCGGAACGCCTTATGCAAAGACCTGCAGGCATCGTTTCGCGGCGCATCAATCCGGAAACCGGAGAGCCGGTCCCGGCAGGTACACGCAACGCGCGCTTCGAGATCTTCCGCGCCGATCTCGCACCCGAAGAAGCACCTGAGCGGGAGTATGAAGATGGCGAGAGCGGCACCGAAGATGAGCGCCTTCCCCAGCAGCTGTTCTGAGCCAGAAATCCAACCCCCGGAAAAAGAAAACCCCCGCCGGGAACCCGGCAGGGGTTTTCTACGATCAATGGATCATTATCGTTCTCAGATAATATCGTCCATAGACTTCAGAGGATAGTGCTCGGGATAGCCCTTGCTGGCCACACCGCTGTCCACCGCAGCACGCGCGACAGCCGCTGGAACATATTCCAGAAGGCGCGTATCCATCGGCTTCGGAATAATGTAATCCTTACCGAATTCGAAGCCACTCACACC
>SLIH01000468.1 GCA_007135745.1 Halomonas sp.
AAACAGTCCCTTGCCAATCGCGGACGGGGGGAAGGCCCCCATGTTCACCCGGAAAACATCTACAGCCTGCCGGCAATGATCCGGTTGTGCCTGCGACTGACCGGCCTCTACGGACGCGCTCAACGTAACAGCCGGCGCATCCGACTGAACTACAACCGTTTTTTCCTGCCCCATCTGCCCGAAGTTTTTGAAGGCTTTCGTCTGCTGCACCTGAGCGATCTGCATGTGGATATGGACGATGCCAATCTGCAGGCCGTCATGGAGGCCGTGCGGCCACTGGAATACGATCTGTGCGTCATTACCGGGGATTACCGCAGGGACACCTGGGGGGACATTGACCCGGCCATGGACGGAATGCGGCGACTGCGCAATCAGCTTCAGGGGGAGGTGCTGGCCATTCTGGGCAATCACGACAGTGCCCTGATGGTGCCGGAGATGGAGTTCATGGGCTATCACATGCTGATGAACGAGCACCATTGCCTGGAACGCGAGGGGGAACGGCTCTGGATTGCCGGCGTGGACGATCCCCATTACTACCGGGCCGACAACATTCCCCAGGCGGCGGAAGGCATACCCCCAGAGGACTGCTCGCTGCTGCTGAGCCACAGTCCGGAGGTTTTCCGCCAGGCAGCCCATGCCGGATTCGACATGTATCTGTGTGGACACACCCATGGTGGCCAGCTTTGTCTGCCTGGCGGCTATCCGCTCACACTGGACGCGGACTGCCCACGGCGCTTTGGCCGGGGTGCCTGGCAGCATGAGGGCATGCAGGGATACACCTCAACCGGCGCCGGCACTTCGATTCTCAACGTGCGGCTGAATTGCCCCCCGGAAATCACCATACACCGACTGACTCGCGGGCCGGATGTGGCTGATTAGGGGCTGCGAACCTCTGATCAATGTGGCCGGTGTCGGATGCCCAGCCGATACAGCAGCGGTGATCCCCAGACATTGAGTAGTGTAAAGGCGGCCGCCGCACTCAAGGCGGGGATCCAGCCGACGTCACGCATCCCCATGGCGAGAAATACCGGCAACAACGCCTCGGGCAGCTGGTCCAGCCAGCGCGCCCGGGCACTGGGGTCGAACCCAAGGCGCCGCTTGATGAAGCTCGAGAGCAGATCACCCACCATGGCGACCGCCCCGAACAGGAGGCCAAAAAGCCAGCCCATGCCCAGCAGCGCGGAAACCGCAGCAGTGGAAATCAACGCAACCAACAGCCCAGCCCAGGTTTTACTGGCCCCCAGGATGTGCTGTCCGTCACCCAGGGTCAGCCCACCATCCAAAGGGAGCCCGTGCGCGCCCCGCAGATAGCGCAGAAGCACCGGGGCGCCGTTGGCTACCACCAGCAGGATGAGCAGCTCAATAAAGACCATCATCACCCAAGACACCTCCGGGTCACTTCAACTTCCGTTCCGGCTCAGGCATCGGGCAACCCACCGCGGGTCTGGAGAATCGGATCCAGAAGCCGTTTCAGTTCGTCCTCCGGAACATCCGTCTCTTCCCGTGCGACCTCCAGGATGGAGCGTCCGGTGGCATAGGCTTTCTTGGCGATTTCCGCTGCCTTGGCGTATCCGATGACCGGGTTGAGGGTGGTCACCAGCACGGGATTACGGCCCACGGCCTCAGCCATGACCGCGTCATTAACGCTGAAGCCTGCAATGGCACGATCCGCCAGCAGCCGGGCGCTGTTTGCGAGCAGGCTGTTCATTTCCAGCAGGTTCAAGCCCACCAGCGGCAGCATGACATTGAGCTGAAAATTGCCGGACTGGCCCGCCATTGTGACCGCAGCGTCCAGCCCCGTGACCTGGGCGGCGACCATGGCGGTGGACTCGGGAATAACCGGATTAACCTTGCCGGGCATGATGCTGCTGCCCGGCTGCAGCGCCGGCAGTGTAATCTCGCCCAGACCATGAATGGGGCCGCTGTTCATCCAACGCAGATCGTTGGCAATCTTCATCAGCACGGTGGCGGTACCACGCAGCTGGGCCGAGTAGGCCACAGGCGCATCCACCGCACTCTGCCCCACAAAGGGATGCTCCAGAGGGGAAAACTCATGCCCCGTCAACTCGCTGAGTTCCCTGGCAAAACAGGCCGCAAAATCCTCATGGGCGTTCACACCGGTTCCCACAGCAGTGCCGCCCTGGGGGATCGCAAGCATACCCTCGGCGGCCAGCTCCAGCCGCACCATGCTGGCCCGGATCTGCTCACGCCAGGTTTTCAGCTCCTGAGCCAGGGTCACTGGCATGGCGTCCATCAGATGGGTGCGGCCGGTCTTGACCACATCCGCCGTTCCCTTTTCCCGCTCCGCAATCACCCTGGCGAGATGCTCAAGCGCCGGCAGCAGGCTCTCCCGCGCCTCAAGCACGCAACTCAGGTGGATCGCCGTGGGAATGACGTCATTGCTGCTCTGGCTCATGTTGACGTGATCATTGGGATTGACCGGTTCCGGGCACTGCCGGGAGGCCAGCGACGAGACCACTTCATTAACGTTCATGTTGGTGCTGGTGCCCGAGCCGGTCTGAAAAACATCCACCGGAAACTGGTCCTCAAAGGCACCGGACAGGATACGGTCGCAGGCATGCTCTATGGCCCTGGCCCGGTCCTGATCGAGCAGGCCCAGCGCCGCGTTGGCGCGGGCGGCGCAGCGTTTGATCCGGACAACCGCATGAATGAATGCCACCGGCATGGGACGGCCACTGACCGGGAAGTTCTCGATGGCGCGCTGGGTCTGGGCACCCCAGAGCGCATCCGCCGGCACCTCGATCTCACCCAGGCTGTCCTTTTCAATCCGTTTTTCACTCATGATCGCCACCTCCCATGGTTGCAAGCGCCTGCTCGCAGGCCTCCGCCAGGGAACAGGCGTCAATTTCCAGCGCGTTGTCGGCAAGCACCCCGAAACGCACATGCCCAGCATAACTGATTATGCTGATACCCAGGCCAAGCGACCCCGCCTGTGGCACCCAGAACACCTGATCCCGCACCCGGCATCCGGCCAGATAGCGAAAACCCTCAGTACCCGGAACATTGGACACGACGACGCTGGCTCGATGACTCATCAACTGGACCAGGGGCTGCTGCCACAGCGCCGGAAGGTAGCCGCCAGCACACAGCAGCCCCCAGGAAATGAGCGGCTGCCAGCTGTTCTTGAGTCGGCGGGTTTCATGTTTAATACGGTAGACCCGCTCCAGAGGTTTTTCCGCATCCATGGGCATGGGTACAAAGACAGTGCCAAAGGCGTTGCTCAGACCCGCTTCCGGAGGCTGCAATGGCTCCGGAAGCATTGATCGCAGATCCACCGGAATGGCGCAATGGAAACGTTGCCCGCCGAAGTATTCATCGCGGCGTGCCAGAATGCCCTGCAGGGCTTCGCCGACGGCGGCAAGAAAAAGATCATTCAGACTGCAACCGAGCTGCCGACTGGTGTCGCGCAGTGTGTCCAGGGGGATCGGATCGGACCAGGCGCAGGCCTTCTCGCCCTTGGGACGTCTGCGTAACGACGACTCGGCATCCGGTGGCTGCAGCAGATAGTCGGCAAGCTCACGGCTCAGCTTCATACCAATGCGGGCCCAGGCATCCCAATCGATGCCATGGCGCACGCCCGACATCATCTGGGCCAGTTGTTGCTGTGCCCAGCTCCAGGCCCGCTCAACCCGGTCTGGCCCGCCATCCCCGGGGATTGCCTCGACCACATCCAATGCCTCAGCCTCATGGCTGGCATCGCTCATGGATTCGAAAACCCGGATGAGCGACATACCATCCCCATAGCAATGATGAATACGGAACAGGAGACCATGAGCCCCGTCTGCCATGGGCAGGTAGTGACAGCACCAGAGCGGACCAGAGTGTGGAAAAGGCTCGGCTACCAGGACGTCCACCTGCTCGCGAAGAGCCGACTCACTGTCGCAGGGGGCGTGCGCCCTGATATGCTCACCCCAGTCCAGCTCGTCCATGAGCTCCCACCACCAGCTTCCGCCGTGGCGTACCGGGCGCTGGCTGAAACGCTCCCATCGAAGCAGCCGCTCCCGCAGGAGCCTTTCCAGCGTCTCGAATTCCAGACCCTCCACCCGCATCAGGGCCGTAATCACCAAGGGGTTGCCGGGACTGTCCATCCCCAGCCAGGCGGCGTCCACCGGAGTCAAAAGGGCCTTACTGCTTGAGCTCAAATCACACGTTCCTCTGAATTCACGCCGTTCGCCGGACGGTGGCTCATCCGCCAGTTTGCGCCCCTATCTGTCCACAGATTCGCCCTGGTTTGCAATAGTTCCTGCCCGCTCTGTCGTATATACAAACAGAAGGCTGCGGAAAGCGGTAGTAACTCTCATGTTTACAAAAAGAAACATTCAATAACCGAGCGAGCTCTATACTTGAATGTGAAAAATCTGTCATAAGTTAGTGCACAAACAGAATAAAGGCCTTCGGGAAGGGACCCCCGGGCAGTCCAACGGTCAGAAATTGGAGGCCCCGACGATGAAAGCCAGCGATGTACGCAAATTGATGAAGCCCATCACGCCGGCTTACACCGAGATGTTTTCCGGACGCGTCTACCGTGTGGGTAAAGGTGCGGTTTCAGTGCGCAACCACAGCGGTGAAGCGCACCATACGGTGATCGGGGTCCATGGATTCCTGGAGAATCACTGTTATTTCACGCAGCTCTACGAAGCACCGACGACCGAGCTCATCCTCCTGACCTGCTCCAACTACCACATTCCTGTGAGCGGTCCGGTTCCGGAAAAACCGCACTGGGAAGTGGACAACAAATACGCCGAAGCCACCATTGAATACGATGCGCGGATTCTGACCCAGGCACTGGAGAACCTGCCCTCGTCATCCAATGTCCGGGTTCACGGGCATTCCCGTGGCGGGGCCGTCATTCTGGAAGCCGCGCGACAGCGTCCGGACCTCTTCCACGACGTGGATGTGGTTCTGGAGGCACCGGTCCTTCCCCAGGGGCAGCTTCATGCCCTGGTCCGGGCCATTCTGGAGCCAGTCAGCCACGGCATGTGGCCCTGGGTGGTGCGTGCGATCAACAGCACGCCCTCCTCAACTTACGGGCAGACCTTCTTCGGCAAGATGAATCCACGCAAGAAACAGCTGCTGAACAAGATGTTCACGGCCACCGTGGATCATCTGACGATCGTGCGAAACATTGAAAACATCATGGCCTGGACCGAACACCGGGGCCACGACCTGTTCGAGAACATTCGCCACGGCACCATCCTGATCCCGGGCATTGACCGTATACTGGACCGTCAGAGCATGCTGAAGAGCGCCGAGCACTCCCCAACAGCGGTTCGTATCGTTGAAACCGAAGCGTCCAGCCATTTCATTACGCTGGACAGCAAGGAGTGGCTGCCCGAACTGGTGCGAAAATCCTACGCGGCCTGACACCTCAGCCGTCAGAATCATCAATCCATCATCGCCAGCTTTATGGTATGGTCCTTCGCGAATTGAGGAGGGCCATTATTGTACCGCTACAAACTGACCCAGACCCAACCGCGCTCAGCCAACGCCCGGCATCTGCAACAACTGATGTTGGACTATCATGATTTCCGCCGGGAGCGCCAGGATCACCCTCTGGGCGATGCTGTCGAAGCCCTGGGCGCCTGGCAGGCAGACCGCCTGCGGCGTACTCACCATGACCTCTACACATCACCACGCTATCGCGAAGCGCTGGATTTTCTGCTCGACGACCTGTATTCGCCGCGCGACTTCAGCCGCCGCGATGACGACATCGACCGCATATTCCCCTATCTGGTCAAACTGCTGCCCGAAAGCGCCCTGCACACACTGGCACAGCTGGTCGAGCTTAATCTCATAAGCCAGAAACTGGACCTGGCAATGACCCAATGGCTGGCCAGGGAGAGAGACTGCTCGGCCGAAAACATGCGGCTGCTGACCCGAGAAGGCTACGCACAGGCTTACCGTGAATGCGGGTGCATCGAACAGCGCAGGCGCCAGATCACACTGGTAGACGCCGTCGGGCGTGATCTGGAGCACTACGTAAGCAATCGCTCACTGCGTATGGCACTGCGCATGATGGAACGTCCGGCAAAGATGGCCGGGCTGGGCGAGCTCTATCAGTT
>SLIH01000152.1 GCA_007135745.1 Halomonas sp.
ACTGACTAAATGTGGCCTGCGCCTTGATGATTTTCAAGGCCTCCTCAAGCAAATCCGGCTGATCACTGTCCAGCCAGTTGACCTCCGGCCAGCGCCGCAGCCAGGTCAGCTGACGCTTGGCAAGCTGACGCGTGGCGGCAATACCCCTGGCGACCATCTCATTGTACCCTGTTTTTCCCTCGAGATATTCCCAGATCTGACGACAACCAACGCAACGCATTGAGGGTAGATTCAGTGTCAGGTCGCCCCGTTCCCGCAGACGCGCAACCTCCTCAATCACTCCCTGCTCAAGCATGGCATGGAAACGCCGCTCAATCCGTTCGTGCAGCAGCTCGCGGCGCGCAGGGCAAAGCGCCAGAGGAACAATCCTGTAGCCGACAGCCCCCGTCTTTCCCGCCGCCCAGAAACTGGAAATGGGCCGTCCACTGAGCCTGTGCACTTCAAGCGCCCGCACCAGTCGTTGACGGTTATGCGGGTGAATGGCTGCGGCGGCTTCCGGATCCTGCCGGCGAAGCGCATCATGCAGCACCCTTGCACCATCGCGTTCAAACCAGGCCTCGATCTCCGAGCGCACGACAGGATCAGCCTCCGGCATGGACGCAAGACCATCCTGCAACGCCTTGAAGTACATCATAGTACCACCAACCAGCAGTGGAACTCGATGCCGCGAGCGAATCCCTGCAATAAGTTCATCTGCATCCGTGCAGAATTCCGCCACCGAATAGGACTCAGTCGGATCACGAATGTCAATGAGGTGATGGGGAGCGCGGGACAGGGTCGCTGCATCCGGTTTGGCAGTAACGATATCCATGCCACGGTAAATCATGGCCGAGTCCACGCTGACAATCTCACCCGGCAGCGCATCCTGAAGCTCAACCGCCAAATCCGTTTTCCCGGAGGCAGTCGGCCCCATCAGAAAGACCACAGGCAGGGGCTGCTGTTGCTCCATGGGTTCCTACTGCCCCCTCATGAACAGCTTATCCAGCTCACTCAGGGTCATCAGCGTCCAGGTTGGGCGGCCGTGATTGCACTGACCGCTGCGCTCCGTCGTCTCCATGTCCCGCAACAGGCTGTTCATCTCCGGAATGGTCAGCTGTCGATTCGCACGCACACTCCCGTGGCACGCCATGGTTCCCAGCAACTGATAGATGGCCGCTTCAACCCGGTCGCTGGCGCCGTGGGTCAGCAGATCAGAAAGCACGTCCCGCACCAGGTTATCGATGTCTGCTTCCCGAAGAAGGGCAGGAATCTGGCGCACCACGACAGTTTCCGGACCCATCCTCTCAAGGGTGAGGCCAAGTCGGCCCAGCTCCTGGGCATACTGTTCCGCATGATCGGCCTCGCGCTGACTGACGGAAAGCGTCAGGGGAACCAGCAGCGGCTGGGTCCGAATACCGCCATCCTCGAGCGCCCGTTTCATGCGTTCGTAAACAATGCGCTCATGGGCTGCGTGCATATCCACCAACACCATGCCCTGACTGCTCTGGGCCAGAATATAGATGCCATGGAGCTGAGCAATGGCGTAGCCCAGTGGTGGCTCTTGCTCCGTTTCGTCTCCGGAAGGAGGCGGCGTGGGCTGTGCATCAATGAAGGCACCCGGTCTCTGCTCACGCACCCCGGCGTGGCCTCCCCCCTGATGCAGCCCGCCATAAAAGGCCATCTGCGCCTGAGTCTGATCCGGAGAAGGCTTTCCTGTTACAAATGACGGCGAGGTCTGACTGCCAAAGTTGGCACGCGGCATGGAGGAAGCGGACGCTCCCTCGGAAACCGTTTGCTCGACCTCCGCCCGCGCTGATTCCTGCATCTGATCAGCCGGGCGTACATCCGCAAGCGCCCGATGCAGGGTACGGAAAATGAAGTCATGGACCAGTCGCCCATCGCGGAAGCGGACCTCGTGCTTTGTCGGATGCACGTTGACGTCGACACTGGCAGGATCAAGCTCCAGATAGAGCACGAAGGCCGGATGACGATTGTTATAAAGCACATCACGGTAGGCCTGACGGACGGCATGGGCCACCAGACGGTCACGAATCACCCGTCCATTGACGAAAAAATACTGGAGATCAGCCTGGCTGCGGGAGAATGTGGGCAGTGCCACCCAGCCGTACAGTCTGAGACCGGAAGCCTCGGCATCGATCACGACCGAATTCTCAATGAACCGCCGCCCGCACAGACTGGCGATACGCCGCTCCCGGTCCACATCGCTGTCAGCCGGGCGCAGACTGTGAACGGTGCGTTGATTATGAGTGAGGGTGAATCCGACATCGAAACGGCTCAGGGCCTGACGACGGATGCCCTCTTCTATGTGGTTGAATTCGGTTTTTTCGGTGCGCAGAAACTTGCGTCGGGCGGGCGTATTAAAAAAAAGGTCCCGCACCTCAACGGTCGTGCCCACCGGATGAGCCGCCGGAGCCACCTGGGCCTGCATGTCCTGGCCTTCAGCCTCCGCCCGCCAGCCCTGCTCGGCATCGGCCACCCGGGTCGTAAGGGAAAGGCGGGAAACGGAACTGATACTCGCCAGAGCTTCACCACGAAAACCCAGGGACGACACCGCCTCCAGATCATCCAGCACGGCAATCTTGCTGGTGGCATGACGACTGAGCGCCAGAGGCAGATCATCGCACTCGATGCCGCCGCCATCATCACGCACCCGGATCAGTCGCGCCCCGCCCTGCTCTGTATCAACGTCAATCCGGCTTGCGCCGGCGTCCAGGGCATTCTCCACCAACTCCTTCACCACCGAAGCAGGTCGTTCAACGACCTCGCCGGCAGCAATCTGGTTGGCCAGTCTTGTGGATAGGGGACGGATTCGCATCATGCGTGCGATGATATCAGGACGTTGGTATCCGAATCACCTGCCCTACACGCACCATTTCAGAATTAAGGTCATTCAGTTCCTTGAGCCGGTCCACCGACGTCTGGTTGCGCCGCGCGATGGCTGATAGCGTATCGCCACGGCGAACCTCGTAGCGCCTTGGCTCACCGTTACGCTGGCGGTGGGCGACCAGGGTACCCGGCGGGGGCGAGTCCTCGAAATAGTGCGCGACACCCTTGCGTATTGCCTCCGCGATGCGATCCTGGTGCGAGCTCGTAGAAAGACGCATCTCATCGTTGGGATTCGAGATAAAGCCCGCCTCGACCAGTATTGAAGGAATGTCCGGCGATTTAAGCACCGCAAAACCCGCCTGTTCCACGGAAGATTTGTGCAGATCACCAACCCCCGAGAGCTTCGACAGAATGTTCTGCCCAACCCCCATGCTGTACTGGATACTGGCCGTCATTGAGAGATCCAGCAATACGCCGGCGAGCATATCATCCTTGTCACCAAGAGAGACGCCACCGACGCCACCCACAAGATCCGCTCGATTCTCTCTTTGCGCCAACCAGCGGGCCGTTTCACTACTGGCCCCATCGGTGGAGAGCGCAAATACCGAAGCACCACGTGGCTGTTGCGAAGGAAAGGCATCGGCATGGACGGAAACAAAAAGGTCGGCGTTGTAGTCACGGGCAATTTTAACCCTCTGACCCAAGGCCACATAATAATCGTCATTGCGGGTACTGTAGGCCTGATACCCATCCATGCCGGATATACGGTCGACCAGCCGCTGACTGATGGCCAGTGCCACGTCTTTCTCCCGGACGCCCGAAGGCCCTATGGCGCCGGGATCCTCGCCACCGTGACCGGGATCCACCACCACGATGATGTCCCGCTTCTCGTCCTGTTTCTGCTCCCGGCGCACGGCACGCTGCTGCTGGGCGCGCTCGCCATCCGGATTCATAAGATCAATGACCAGCCTGTGCCCGTACTGCTCATTGGGTTGCAGCACGAAGCTGCGTGGCGTGACATCCGACTTCATATCGAGCACGACCCTCAGGTCGCCCCCTTCGCGGGCACCACTGCGTATGCGCTCAATGGGCGTATCCTCCAGAGAGAGGCCGTCAAGGTGATAGTCCAGCTTCGCCTGATCAATATCGATGACAAGCCGGGAAGGGGATTCCAACTCAAACAGGGTATGACCCACGCGGTCCGAGGTCTCAAGGACCAGGCGGGTATGATCCGTCGCTGGCCAGATACGCGCATTCTCAATCGACACCTGCGCCCAGGCCGGTACGCTGACAACCATCCACAACAGCACAGCAAACCACGCAAATGCTCTAGCCCACATCGTTTTATACCCCTGCATCATGGCGCTCTGATTGTTGTGCCCGAGCGGCCTCAAGAAACGGCTTCCCACGCTCGGATAACGCCTGAATACGTGCTTCACGGCCGCGCCCGACAACAGTCAGCGTGATCCGGCAATCGGGCTCGGGCAGAACACCCCTGCCCCGCTCCGGCCATTCCACCACCGCCAGCACATCGCCTGCGAAATAATCGCGAATCCCCATAAACTCAAGCTCTTCAGGTTCACCCAACCGGTAAAGGTCAAAGTGATAGACCAGCGGTTGCAGCCCATCATAAGGCTCCACCAGAGTATAGGTCGGACTTTTCACCGATCCAGTATGCCCCAGCGCCCGCAGAAGGCCTCGCGTCATTGTCGTTTTTCCGGTCCCGAGATCGCCTTCGAGAAACAGGACGCCCCCCTGACCGGTACTTGCCAGACTCGCACCCAGGGCCTCAGTGGCACCCTCATCGCTCAGGCGGAGGCTCAGCTCACTCATCCAGGGGATCTCCCGGCAGACCGGACTGGTGCAGCGCCTCCGGCAAGGCACTGACCACATCGCCTGCAAGCAGGCCAACCACACCCTGCCGCGCCGCCACCAGATCCGCCGCCCGGGCGTGCAACGCGCCGCCCAGTGCGGCCACCCAGTGCATCGAGAGCCCCTGACCGGCAAGCGACAGCGCGACTCCGGTGAGCACATCCCCCATGCCAGCCGTCGCCATACCCTGATTGCCACCATTAAGGACAATCACAGGCTGCTGCGGGGAACCCACCAGAGCCCCGGCCCCCTTGAGCACAACACTCGCACGATAACGTTCAACCAGCTGCTGAAGGGCGGCGAAACGATCGGATTCCACCCCGGCAACACCCCCCTGAAGCAGTCGCCCTGCCTCTCCCGGATGCGGAGTCAGCAGCCATCCGGAATAATCCTGGCTGCCACTGTCAGCGGCCATCAGGTTCAAGGCATCGGCGTCAGCCACAACCGGCCCCGACCAGGCGCGCACACGCTGCAGCATCTGCTGCCCCCACGCCGACTGTCCCAGCCCCGGCCCGATAGCGACGGCATCCACGCGCTCAAGCAACGGATCAAGATCGTTCCCATGCTCAACGGCCCGTGCCTGAATTTCCGGTCGCCGAGCCAATGCGGCCGGCACGTGGGCTGCCCGCGTGGCAAGGAAAACCAGTCCCGAACCAGTACGCAGCGCAGCCTCGGCCGCCAGCATGCCGGCGCCCCCCATGCCATGATCTCCGCCTATGACCAACACTCGGCCAAAGTTCCCCTTGTGACTGGCCGGCCGACGCTCCGGCAACCGGTCGCGCAGAGAATCCCAGCCCGCAAGCCAGGCAACAGGATCCGGCCCGACCTCATAGACGCCTTCCTGAACACTCAGATCATCGAAAACCACCTGTCCGGTATGGTTGCGCGCCTGACCGGTATAAAGCCCTGCCTTGCGACCAATAAACGTAATGGTCATGGAGGCATTCACAGCCATACCCAGAGATTGGCCCGTATCCGCGCACAGCCCGGAGGGAATATCCACCGCCAGCACATCACGTCCGGATTCATTAATCGTGGTGATGACGCCGGCAAAGGGCTCGCGCACCTCACCTCTTAGCCCGGTTCCGAGAAGACAGTCGACAATGACATCCGTGGCCCGCAGCGATTCACTCAGCCCACTCTGCCCTATCTCCTCCACCTGCTCGATACGCGCCCCCTGCTCACAGGCAAAGCGCCAGGCCTGATGGGCGGCCCCCTTGAGCTTCTGCGGATCACTCACGGCAATGCAACGCACGGAAAAGCCCTGCCGGGCAGCGAGACCGGCCACAACGTAGCCGTCTCCCCCATTGTTCCCCCCGCCACAAAGCACGGTCAGGTGGCGGGCGGCGTGAAAATGGCGG
>SLIH01000224.1 GCA_007135745.1 Halomonas sp.
CTTCTCGCGCCAGGTCTGACGTATCCGGTGGCGATACTGACCATTACGAAGGCTCTCCAGGCACTCGTCGAAGAGTGGCCGTCGTCGCGTCACGAAGTCTTCCCGATTAAGGTCCGCCGGGCCGTTGTGAAACGGATGAAAGAAAGCCCCTGGCAAGGGCGCATAGAGGGCGGGCCAGCACAGCAGACCGAAGAGGCCCGTAAGCAGGGTGTTCTCGACGTAGTAGACCGGCGCCGCGTCATCGGTCACCGCTTCCATGGCCGCCCATTCCACGGGAACATCCCGGGGGCAGGCCAGCTCGAGCTGCCATTCCCGGATGGCCGGGGGCGTGTCCGTTGGCGGTAGTGGGTGGTTGAGGCGTTTGCCGAGGCGCTTGAGCAGCCGGTCCAGCCCGCGTTCTTCCGCCTCGCTGCGCGGTGCTTGCCGGGCCTCGCATGCCAGCGTCCAGGCTTCATCGAAACGCTGCCTCCTTTCCAGCAGGCGAAGGGCCTTGAGCCGTGCTTCCCGGTGCTGACTGGCGGCGAATGCCTCCAGGGCCAGTTGCGGGTTGCCGTTGCGCTCGGCCTGACGGCCCAGTTCAAACAGAAGCCGGCCGCGACGGCTTTCCAGCCAGGGATTATCCTGCTGTTCGCCGGGCAGGTCCGGCCACACAGACTCCGGGGGCTCTCCGGCATCAAGCCGTTCCCGACACTGGTGCATGAGCAGGTAGCAGTCCACATCCCGGCGCTCGTCAAAGGCCCGGGATTCAGGGGTCATGGGCACCTGCTCGTAGCTCTGGTAACCGAGCTCCACCAGCACGAAATCGGGCCAGCTCTGGCGCAGATTGCCGAAGAACATCAGTCGCACCCGGTCAAACAGGGCCATGTCGTAAAGGCGGACTACAGGCCCCTCCACACCCCACGCTGAGGCCTTCATGGCATCGGGAAACACCCCGGACAGCGTTTCCAGCAGCTGGCCTTTGGAAGCACTGCGCGTCAGGCCGGCCTGCTGGATGGCGTCGCAGAACGCCACCCGCAGGTCGGGCAGGGTGAAGAGACGAAAAACCTCGTTCAGATTCAGCTCTGGATCCGGATCGACCCATCCGGCATCCACCAGTTCATCAACGACTTCGGCTTCCGGAACCCCGAGCTCCGGGTAGCTGAGGCGGTCCGCACGAAAACAGTCGCCGGTGCGCATCACCAGCCGAACCAGCAGGGCACGGCCAGCGACACTCAGGCAGCGGATATTCGCCAGGCGGGTGCGTTCATCGGGCAGCAGCAGATCACCGTGATGATCCGCCACCCAGTTCACGAGGGTTTCGAAATTCTTCAGGTAATAGAGCGGATCCTCAAGATCGGCTGTGGTAACCGGGGGCTGCGTCATGGTCAGGTACCGCAGAAGGTTCGTACCACCTGTTCGTTGGCTGCCGGCGGCTGCATGTATTCCGGATGTTCCCCGGGTTCCCGATAGGGATCGGTCACCATGGCCAACAGCCGGTGAAAAGGCTCAAAATCGCCCTTGTCCTCGGCCGCGCGGATGGCCTCCTCAACCCGATGGTTGCGGGGAATGACGGCGGGATTGACGGCCCGCATGCGTTCGCCGCGATCTACTGCCGGAACCGACTCCCGCTGCAGTCGCTGCTGCCAGCGCTGCGACCACTGATGCCAGTCATTGGCGTCACGAAAAAGGGCGGCCACCTCCGCATCGTCACCTGGATCCTCGGCCACCCGGTACAGGTAACGGAAGAACAGTGTGAAATCCACGCGGTGGTCGGCCAGGCTCTGGAGCAATGCTTCAAGCAGCGTGGCATCGTCTTCTTCGGGGTTTTCCAGGCCCAGCTTGGCGCGCATGGCATCCAGCCAGAAGGCGTCGTAACGGGGCATGAAGTCCTCCAGTACCGCCTTCGCCTTTTCGATGGCGACGTCCTGATCCTCATCGATCAGCGGCAGCAGTGTTTCCGCCAGCCGCGCCAGATTCCAGCGGGCCACATAGGGCTGATTCTCAAAGGAATAACGTCCCTGCACATCAATGGAACTGAACACCGTCTCCGGGTGGTAGGCGTCCATAAAGGCGCAGGGACCATAGTCCAGGGTTTCGCCGGAGACGGTCATGTTATCCGTGTTCATAACGCCATGAATAAAGCCGATGCTCATCCATTGCGCCACCAGGCTGGCCTGTCGCTCGGAAACACACCGCAGCAGTTCGAGATAGGGATTGTCCTCGAACATGGCATTCGGAAAATGGCGGGCTATGACGTAATCCGCCAGACGCTGAAGCTGGTCCCGGTCATCCTGCAACGCCAGATACTGGAAGGTCCCCACCCGAATGTGACTGGCCGCGACCCGGGTAATCACCGCACCCGGCTGCGGGTATTCACGCACCACCTGCTCACCGGTGGTGACCGCCGCCAGTGCACGCGTGGTGGGTATACCGAGCGCATACATGGCTTCGCTGACCAGGTATTCCCTGAGCACCGGCCCCAGGGGCGCAAGACCGTCACTTCCAGGACGGGAGAAGGGTGTTTTTCCGGCGCCCTTGAGCTGAATGTCGCGCCGTTTACCGTAGGCATCGACGACTTCGCCCAGCAGAATGGCACGACCGTCCCCAAGCAGTGGAACCAGGTTGCCGAACTGGTGACCGCAATAGGCCATGGCCAGCGAATCCGCACCTTCCGGCAATTGGTTGCCAGAAAACACCTCGGCCAGGGAGGCTTCATCACTGTGCTTCACATCAATTCCCAGGGAATCGGCCAGGGCGTGATTGAAGCAAATCAGCCCAGGGGTGCTGGCGGATTTGGGTTCGCAGCGGCGGAAAAACACCTCGGGCAGACGAGCGTAGGAATTATCAAAGGGAAACCGGGGCAGCGACATAGCCTCCTCGAATGGAATCATCAAATCCGGGCCACTCACACTATAGGGCCGGTTGTCAGAATACCACCTGCGTAACAAATTGCTGAACAGGCTGTCATGACCGAATCGCAGAGGAGATCAAGCGGTTCGTGGACATTGTCGAGACCGGGACCGGACATCTGGTTGTCTGAGCGGGTGAGGATTCGAGTCCGATGCCCGGGTGTGGGCATCGGACTGGCCGTCAGGAAGGCGCGTACTCCTGGATCACATTGCGGTCGAGAACATCGAACTCGAACAACTGACCACCGTGACGTTCAGCAAAGGCCTCAGCGTCATCGCGCGAGGAGAAGGGCGCGGGTGAATGGCCCATGGCCGCCTGTTGATCATGCCCGACCACATACCAGGCCTTATCGGCGTCCATCCAATGCTCGTCGGAGGGTTCATCCCAGTCTGTATGGGAAAGGTTATGCACATAAAGGGCCGCGATGTTGGGCCCAGATTCCGGTTGCCAGGCCCAGGACAGCATATCGCTGACGGAGCAGAACGCCAGTTGACGGCCGTCGCGGCGACAGGCCTGACCCTTGGGGCCGGGGAAGCGCACAATGGTCATACCGCAGAGTGCGCATTCGTGTTCATCGGTCAGGATCAGGGGGCTGCAATCGGCTGCCGCATCCCGCCCGGATTCGCCACAGCCAACCAGTGACAGCACCGGCAGGGCCCCAAGTAGACAGAGTATCTCTCTTCTGGTCGTCATTGCGCTCTCCCGATCAGGTGCGCCGGGCACGGAAAAGCCCGGCGGCAATGGCCAATGGAATCAAAACCCAGCCTGCCATCAGAGACAGCAACTGGACTACGGAGTATTGCTGCCGGGCCAGAACCTCCAGCATACCACTGGCTTCGGCCACGCTCTCGAAACCGGTAAGGTTCACCAGTCGGAACACATCGGTGGGGTTGATCAGCAGCAGAAAACGGAACAGGCCGTCGTCCACGCGCCCTTCCGTGCCTACAAGAAGACCCAGCAGGGCGAGGTCATAAACCAGCACGAACAGGAACCAGACCAATAACGCCAATCCAGCGGCCCGGGCCTTCTCCCGTGCGACCACGCTGATCAGGTACGCGAGGGCCAGGAAAGCCCATCCCAGCAGAATGGCGCTGCCGATGAACAGACTGAAGGGACCGGCCAGCAGGGCAACTGTAGCGTCGCCGTCGAACATCACGATAACGGCGGCGGCAAGACCAAAGCCCAAAAACGTGGACAGGGCCAGAATTGAGGCATGGCCCATAAACTTACCGCCCAACAGGGCCGTGCGGCTGATGGGGTAGGTCATCAACAGCAGCAGCGTCCCCTGCTCGTCTTCGCCCACGATACTGTCGTAGGCGAGCATCAGCGCAATCAGGGGAATCAGAAAAACCGCCAGGCTGGCCAGACTGGCGATGGTGGTGGAAACCCGGGTAAAGCCCACCTCGCCGGAAACCGCCGCGCCGAACCAGGCCAGGGCGATAGCCAGAACCGCAAAGGCGAGGGTAATGGCCAGCACCCAGCGATTGCGTAGACCGTCACGAAATTCCTTACCGGCGACCACCAGGGCTTCATACATGATGGGAGGCTCCCTCGTTCAGTTGCCGGTCAAAATGGGCGTAGAGTGTTTCCAGGGTGGGTGTCTCCACACTGAGGTCCCTGAGCCAGGAGTTCTTCATCAGTTCCTGCATCACCGGCAATTTCTGCTCCGCCCGGATCTGGATCACCCAATCGTCATCCTCGCCCGCTTCCAGGCTCAGGATTCGGCCATCAAGACGCTGGCGCAGATCATGGTCGGCTACGGCAGGGTGGGCATGGATGGTCAGAGGCAATGCCGCCTGCTGCCGCAGTTCCTCCATGGTGCCTTCCGCCAGCAGTCGACCCCGGCCCAGGATGGCGACGCGATCGACGTGTTTTTCCACACCCGGCAGGACATGGGAACAGAGAATCACTGCGGTGCCTTCGCCGCGAAGCTGATCAATGGTGGCGTAGACATCGCGGGTCGCCATGGGATCAAGGCCAACGGTGGGCTCATCGAGCAACAGCAGTCTGGGGTGCCCCAACAGGGCCTGGGCCAGGCCGAGACGCTGGCGCATGCCCTTGGAATAGGTGCGCACCCGGCGTCCAGCGGCTTCTTCGAGCCCCACCTGCTCCAGCAGCTGGTTTACCTTGCGCGCGTCCACCCGTTTGAGGCGGGCAAAGTAACGAAGAACTTCCCGACCAGTGAGGTTGCCGTAAAAGCTGACGTTCTCGGGAAGGTAACCGAGCTGCAGGCGAAGTCGGCCGGCACCGTGCCCGCGGGGATTCTGACCAAGCACCGAGACCTGTCCGGAGGTCGGCGCAAGCACGCCAAGAATCAGTTTCATGGCGGTGGATTTGCCCGCGCCATTGTGTCCCAGCAAACCCAGAACTTCGCCGGCTTCCAGCGACAGATCCAGTCCCTGCAGCGCACAGAGACTTCCAAACTCACGCCGGAGCTTTTCCATGACGACGGCCTTCATGAGTGCTCCTCAATTGTTCTGGGTGGACGCATCAAGGGTGCACTGTCTTTGACCCCGGATGGACGGAGAATGGGAAAGGCCCGCTGCACCCAGCGCAGCAACTGCACGGCGGGGCTGTTCATCAGCACCCGGGCCATGGGGTAGGTCCAGAGGATACGGTCTACGGCGTCATTGGGTTCGTAGGGCACATCACCAATGCCATCCCCGGACATGTCCCAGCCCATGTAGTCACTCCAGTAATTGCCACGCCCCTCATGGGACCAGTCCTGCTTACGGGTGGCCACGTACTTGACCTGGGTCCGGTTGCTGAAAAAAGCGTTGCCGTAGATCTCATTGCCTTCAGAACCCGCAGTCAGATGAATGCCGATATCGGTACCGGCAAGGACATTGTTGCGGATAACGTTCTGTTGCGAGTTATAGATGAACAGGGCCTTGCCGTCACCACCGGAAATGGCCGTACCGGTACCGGGGTTGGTGCTGGTCCGAATATCCACGGCGGTATTGCCCTCGATAATGGAGTGGGTAAGGTGATTGAGCAGGAAACCGTAGCCTTCATCATCTTCGGCACGGTTGCCGATCACTTCCAGTTGCCGGGACTGCATCAGCGCGAAGCCAGTGCGGTTGCCCCGGGTCCTGTTGTTGATGACCTTGTTGCGGTGGGAATACATGTAGTGGATACCATAACGCTGATCACAGAGTCGGTTGGA
>SLIH01000378.1 GCA_007135745.1 Halomonas sp.
CCAAGCCCCACCACAATGGCAGGCAGCCTCAGCGGCGTCTGCACACGATGACTCAGCTCCAGATGCCATTCCCGGAGATACAAAGCGCTTTCCACGGCACGCTCCCGATCCAGAGTGGCCCATCGATCCCCCCTGCGCTCCAGCACAAGGGACCATCGCTCACCGGCACTACTCCAGCCAGCCTTGACCGGAAGGTCAAACTGCCACTGTCCTCCGAGCGAGGCGCTCCAGCGCAACCGCGGAAGCCACTGAAAGGATCCGAAACGGTGGTCCCCTCCAACGCCGAGAGCCAGGGAACGATCAGCTGCCAGGAAGCGGAATACGGCAACCCGAGCATTGATCACTTCCTCGTGAAAATCCTGGTATTTAAAGATGTTTGAGGTGCCCTGTACCCCCACCCCTGCCTGAATCCGGTAGTCACCCGGATCGATGGCCATTTCCCCCGCCAGCCGATGCAGGTGCCCATTGTGTGCCGGTTCCCCTGTACGGATTCTCAGCGGCTGATAGTCATAAGCCACCCCCAGCTCAGCTCCCACGGCCTGATATTGCCAGCCCACACCCTGCTGAACCCGTGTGACGTCGGAAGCCGAGGGCACATCCGCTTCCGGCCAGTCATAAGATTGCCACTGGCGGTAAAGCAAATGGAATTCAGAAGCCGCATAACCCATGGGCGCTGCCAGCAGAAAAGCCACGCACACCAGAATCCGCAGCATCTGTTGCGCGGAGTTTCCGGTCGTGGCTTGAAAAGACATCCCTTTGAACACAATACTGATCCACAAATTGCCCGAGGTACCCTGCTTTGTTTACCAACCATACCGTCTTGCCCGAGGAACTGCCCAGCATCAGCGAGGTGCCATGGCAGAAACTTGATCCCCGTTACCCCCGCATGGTGCTCCTGCATGGTCTGGGGTTCTGGCTTGCAGCGGGTGCCGTCGGGCTTGCGCTTACGCTTAACGCCATTCTACCCCTGACGCTGACCGGCCTCGCCGTACTGTGGAGCCTGTTGCTGATCCCCTCACTGATGTCCTGGCCTGCGGCACGGGTCAAACGATATGCCATACGTGAGCATGATGTTCTCTTCCATGAGGGCCTTCTGTGGAAGAGCACCACCGTGGTGCCGCGTAACCGCATACAGCACATAGAGACAGAGAACGGTCCGCTGGAACGATGGTATGGACTGGTCACACTCAAGTGCTATGGCGCCGGCGGCCACCAGGCGGATCTGGTCATTCCCGGGCTGGAACAACACCTTGGGCAAAGGCTGCGCCAATACCTGCTGAACGAAGCCGAAGATGAGGAAGATCGCACTGCGGAGCTTCCCGATGACAACTGAGGCAAGCGACTGGCAGCGGGTCTCGCCACTGTTCACCATCCATCATTTGCTGGGCTTTCTGCGGGAGCTGGCCAACACCAATCCTGGTGCCCTTGCCGGCATGGCGGCTGGTGGCTATGCCTTTGTAAGTCGTGCGCCCGTTCTTGCCGGCATGGCTGCCGTTCTTCTGGCGCTACTGGGGATCGGGCTGCTCATTGCGGCGTGGATGCGCTTCCGCTATCGGGTTCAGGCCGATGCCATTCAGCTGCAACAGGGCGTATTCACCCGCCAACGCCTGACACTGCAGTTTGAACGCATTCAGAACATTCGCATTGAACGCCCGCCCTATCTGCGTATTTTCGGCCTGGCAAGGTTGAGCATTGAATCTGCGGGGTCAGTCAGCCAGGAGGTCCACCTGCCCGGCATTCCCGAGGCCATGGCAGAGAATCTCCGAGACCAGGCCCTGGCCGCAGGCCAATTTCAGGAACCTTCAGAACAGGGGGACGCGGAGGCAGAGGCGGAAACAGCCCGCACCCCACACTACACGACTCTGCTTACGCGACGCCCCCGGGATATCATCATCTACGGCATCAGCAGCCCCATCATCCTGTGGGGTGCCGTAGTCATATCTTCAATTCTGGGGGTCGTAACACAACGCTTTGAGCCCGAGGACAATGGCAACGGCGAAGAGCAGCTCCAGGCACTGATCCCCGACGCAATGGCCGTAGCCTGGGTCGTTGTTCCCTTTCTCGCCCTGGTGCTGATTCTGCTCGTTGTCATGTCCATCATCATGGCCCTGGTCCGCTACCATGGCTATCGCCTGGAACACGATGAGGACCGCTACCGACTGCACTCGGGGTTGCTTACCCGGCGGGAGCAGATGGTGCGACACCACAAGATCCAGCACCTGCACCTTGCCCAGAATATGGTCGCGCGCTTTTTCAGGCGGCGTCATCTGAACTGTTACCAGATCGGCTCCATGGGCGCGGACCTTCCCGATGGCAGTGGCAACAGCCTGGTTGCACCCGCGCTCACCATGGCCGAGCAGCATGCCATGGTGTCACGCCTGTGCCCGGGACTTGATCTGAACAACCTGGTTTTCACGCCGGTGAGTCCACGCTACATGATTCCAAAGGGACTGTTCTGGTTCAGCATCTGGCTAGGGTTATTGATGGTGGCAGTTGCCGGTGCCTTGCCCATTCTCCCGATACTTATCCTTGCTCCGGTGCTGGCTGCTCTGATACGGAAGAACTGGCGACGTCAGGGATGGGCCATGGAGGGAGATTACCTGGTACTTCGCGGCGGTCTTTTTGGTTGTCACTACACCCTGTTTTCGGGCTTCAGGGGGCAGAAACTGCGCCTCTATCAGTCGCCCCTTCAGCGCCGGGTGGGCCTGGGCAATCTCGTGATCCGTCTCAGTTCGGGTGGCTTCATTATTCCCTATATCCCCTACGAACAGGGGCAACAATTGCTTGATCGCCTGGTCCATGACATGGAGCACAGCAAGGCCCCCTGGCTGTAAAGCCAGGGTAGCCACCCGATCATTCAGCGAGCGACGTTCGCACGGTCTGCTCCAGTTCCGGCTGCAGGCCAACAGCACGGGCTTCCTGAAAGGCCACTTCCGTGGGAACACCCATCTCGATCCGATAACGTGCCCATATTGAGCCCACCCGGTTGGCGCTGGCACAGTGAACCAGGATGGGATAATTATCCGGGTCTCCGACCAACTCACGGAAGCGCTCCACCTGATCACCACCGGGGCCCGCCGAGGTAACACCGATATTGACGTAGTCGAGCCCGGCTTCTTCCGCCTGACGGGCATGCTCCTCCACACCCTCCTCAAGGGTCAGCAGACTGATCACGGTTTTGATGCCCTGATCACGAAAATGGGCCATGGCATCCTCTGTGATCATGCCTCCGGTGGCTACAAAAGGTGCGACGCGGCCGTAGTTCTCTATTACCGGAGCAACCGTCTCACCGTAGGGTACTTCCTGGATTTCCAGGCTCCGATCAAAGGGCATGCCGGCTTCCTCGGCAAGTTCGGTAGCCAGCACCTGCATCGACAGCAGAGCAGTGCAGAAAGCCAGCGCTCCTGCCGCAAGCACGTTTTGCGCTTTAGAGCGATTCATAGCGACCTCCTTATACTTTCAAATTTCATCAACAATATATCAGAGGATGCTAATGCTACAATCACAGTGAATTAAATTGTTCCGGATGGGTGTCAGGCGCAAGTGAAACTTTTTCCTTTCAAGCGTCGCCGGCGTATATCCCAGGAGGATGAAGCCGAGGGCGACATTCAGTCCCCCATCAACCTGGAACGCGTCGGCCGCAGCCAGATCGAAGACCTCGTTTCCACAACCCGCAAGGTTCCCTGGTCGCTGACCATCGCCCAGATGCTCTGGACGGCCGGTCCCGTCACCTATCTGGCCCTGCAGGGTGGCAGCATGCTGGGGTACGGGGAACCTATTGGCGTCACCACTTACATATTCTTTTCAATCTACGTCATCATCGCCGGGATCATCGGCATTGTCGCCAAGATTGTTGCCGACACCATGCGCGGCAAGCGCCAGAATCGTGCCCGGGAAAACATCACCCGCACGATCGATATTATTCCAGACCTTATGTTTGCGGTACGGGACCTTAATCTCAGTACGTTGAGCGAGTATGAACGCCTGCGAGAAGCATCGGCCATCTTACTGAGGAAGCAGGACCTGGGTCCTGTAACCATAGCGGTAGCAGTGGAAGATCTGACCGGAGACGGCAGCCTGGCGAACATTGCGGAGAAAATCGAAGTCTTTCGCAGGGCTGGCATGTTCAGCCGCATCCGGGATCTGAACGAACGTAATCGGGACCATATGGACGCAGCCCTCCTTCAGCTCAGAGGGTATTCTTCTGATATTGCCGAGGTTCTGGAAGAAAGACTGCGGGGCATCGCACCGTCCCAGGAACGCGGCGTGGAGCGGGGCGATAAATTCATCACGCAGATCTACTCGGCAGTCCACCATGAAGATCTGTCACTGATGACCCTGTCGGATGCAGAGGACATACTGGGGTTGACCTTCGAGCTGTTAAGCGGACGTGAGATCACACGGTTGATCATTGACTACGAGGGTGATTGGCAGCTGGCCCGGGCCCTTGATGAGCTGGAACGCTGCCACAATGACTACCGGCAGGTTAAGGCAGCCGTGGTGCTCTACCTGAGAGATCTTGCTTACTTTCTTGATCGCAGCCGGATGACATCTCTTACATTCGACGTCGCCGACCGGGATACCAAAACCCTGCTGCGCGAGGCCAGTCAGGCTCTCAACGAGCTTGCAAACAAACTCCGCTCGGACAGTGCTGCCGAGCTTGAAAACAGGCCCGCTGCCCGACGTCACCTGAAGCGGGCCCTACGCTACGCCAAGCTGACCCGCCAGGCCATCGTAAAACTCGAAGACCGCTATGTTCGCTATGTCAGGGCTACGGAACGATGGACCATGTTACGGGAATGGCTGCTTGAGGAAAAAAGCCGCCTTTACCGGGTAGAGGGGCTGCGGATCAGGGAAAGCAGTATTGCACTGAATGATGAACAGAAATTGGAGTTAGCCGCTGAGTTCTGCCGTCATCTGGATGATCACCGGATTGAATGCGGAGCCGAAGGCATACTGCGTCACGGAGAATCTATTGGTATTCAACAGGCAAAACAACTCGCCATCCGTCTGGCGCTGATCCTGCAGCCATTGATCGATCTGGACAACCCGAGCGTCCAGCGTGCGGTGGAAAGCAGCCGGGGAGCCTACCTGGAAGGTCTGGAGATGCGTTTCAGCGCGGATGCCAAGGCGGGGCTCGGCGCGGCCGTGGTCAAGCAATTACGCCAGGATCTGGGCCCAGCGGCGGAGCTCATCGCATTGCGTCTGGCCATGCTCTATCGGATGCCACTGTCCGATAACATAATACGCTTTCTCACCGAGACCTATGGTGCAAATCTTGAGCGCCTCCAATTCATTGCCGATTCAGCAGAACAATGGGGCTCGGAAACCGAGGTGCCCCCCATTCCCCATGAACCCGGCATGATTCGAAGTTACCGTGAATGGCAGCAACCCATTGAGACCGCCGTGGATCAATTGAGCCGACTGCTGAGATAAGGCGGGCAAGGCACGGGTAACCCGGTCTGTTCCGGGTACCCGCGGCAGGAGAGGCGGCAGTTACCACTGCTGTTCGTCGTCACCACCCATGCCGTCATCCTGACCGCCAAAGTCATCATCCTGGCCGCCAAAACCATCATCCTGCTGACCGCCCATGGCATCATCCTGCCCCATGCCATCCTGCTGCTCCATGCCTTCCATGCCATCATCAAACTCACCAGGATCGCCACAACCGACGACAAACATGGCCATCATTGCCACAAATACACCAATCACAAGCTTCTTCATCGTTTCCTCCTTCAACGGGCGTAAAAAAACATTCAGGAGGCATCACCTCCTGAATGATCACCCTTCTACGCTAACCGCCAAGGGGCGACGAACTCAATTACCTGAAACTTAACGTCATTTAATACCCTGAGAGTGAAAGGATCATTCCAGGATTTCAAAGCTGAGGCCGGCCTTTCCCATCAGGCGCTCGAGCAACACACCATCAAAAGCAGTCGCAGGGGTCCAGAAACCACCCTTCGGCTCATTCCCGGCAAGATCCCTCGCCAGGCAGACCGCAGCCTCACCCAGCATTTTTGCCGTGGAACCATAACCCGGATCACGGTCAC
>SLIH01000222.1 GCA_007135745.1 Halomonas sp.
AGGATGACGCGGCGGGGCTGGCGGGAATCGGTGATTTGCCACTCCATGCCATAGTCATTCGCTATTTTTTCGAATTCCGCGCGAAAATCCTCCAATGACAGATCCAGAGAGCTGGCCCGGATCTCGTGACGCATGAAAAACCAGCCGGTGATGGGGTCCGAGTGGTGGCTGGCCTCGACGATCCAGCCGTTATGTTCGGCAATAAAGGTACTGACCCGGGCGACAATGCCGACCTGGTCGGGGCAGGCGATGGTGAGTCGGTAGGTGTCTTCCATGGGGCTGCTTTCCTGTCTGATGGACTATATCGCCTGCGCGCAGGCTCCCACACTGAAACTCTGGCTTTTGCAGTTGGTAGGGTGCCGGTGAGCGATGCGAACCGCACCATGTTGTCCTGCCTGATACCCGGTGCGGTTCATTTCATTCACCACACCCTACAAAATTGATGGGGCGGGGGTCTCCTGCCCCAAAAGTGCGCCTGCTCGCGCCGCCTGATCCCATTATGGGCAGCTTACCCGCCGGGCGCCAATCAGAGGCTCCTGAATAGCCCCATGCCCCTCATTTCTGTGGTATCATCGTGCGCTTTTAGCGGCGCCTTTGTCGTCAGCGCGAACAACAATCAATACCTCCAGCACTTGCAAAGGAACCATGCTCGATGGGTGAGCTAGCGAAAGAGATTCTGCCGGTCAATATCGAAGAAGAACTCAAGCAGTCGTACCTCGACTATGCCATGAGTGTCATTGTCGGAAGGGCGCTGCCCGATGTGCGGGACGGCCTCAAGCCCGTGCATCGCCGGGTGCTCTTTGCAATGGATGAGCTTGGTAACGATTTCAACAAGCCCTATAAAAAGTCGGCCCGTGTTGTGGGTGACGTCATCGGTAAGTACCACCCCCATGGTGACTCCGCCGTCTACGACACCATTGTTCGTATGGCGCAGCCGTTTTCCCTGCGCTACACGCTGGTGGATGGACAGGGTAACTTTGGTTCCATTGATGGCGACAATGCGGCGGCCATGCGGTACACCGAGGTCCGCATGCGCAAGCTGGCCCATTCGCTGCTGGCGGATCTGGACAAGGAAACCGTGGATTTCGTGCCCAACTACGATGGCACGGAGCAGATTCCCGAGGTGTTGCCCACACGGGTCCCCAATCTTCTGATCAATGGCTCCTCGGGGATTGCCGTGGGTATGGCCACGAATATTCCGCCGCACAACATGCGGGAGGTTGTCGGCGCGTGTCTGGCTCTGATCGATGATGATGACCTGAGCATTGACGACCTGATGGAATACATTCCCGGTCCGGATTTCCCCACTGCAGGCATTATCAGTGGCCGGGCAGGCATTGTGCAGGCCTACCGCACCGGTCGCGGGCGTATCTATGTGCGGGCCCGTCATGACATCGAGCATGATGCCAAAACCGGCCGTGACACCATTGTGTTTAACGAATTGCCTTACCAGGTCAACAAGGCCCGCCTGATCGAGAAGGTGGCCGAGCTGGTCAAGGATAAGAAGATTGAAGGCATCACCGAGCTACGGGATGAATCCAACAAGGAAGGCATCCGCATCGTCATGGAAGTGCGCCGGGGCGAGAACCCGGACGTCATCGTCAACAACCTCTTCAAGCAGACGCAGTTGGAAAATGTATTCGGCATCAACTGTGTGGCGCTGGTGGATGGCGAACCCCAGACTCTGAATCTGAAGCAGATGCTGGAGCGCTTCCTGCTGCATCGGCGCGAAGTGGTCACCCGCCGGACCATTTTCGAGCTGCGCAAGGCCCGTGAGCGGGGTCATGTGCTGGAAGGTCTGACGGTGGCCTTGTCCAACATCGACGAAGTCATTGAGCTGATCAAATCCTCGCCCGGCGCGGCCGAGGCGAAGGAAAAGCTGATCGCCCGGGGCTGGGCACCGGGGCAGGTGAGCGACATGCTGGCCCGGGCCGGCGCGGATGCCTGCCGTCCGGATGACCTGCCCGAGTGGTATGGTCTGCGGGACGATCAGTACTGGCTCTCACCGGAACAGGCTCAGGCCATTCTCGATCTGCGCCTGCATCGCCTGACCGGCCTGGAAACAGAGAAGCTGCTCAAGGAATACGAGGAAATTCTCGGCAGGATCAGCGAGCTGATCAATATCCTGAGCGATCCGGATCGCCTGATGCAGGTGATCCGCGAGGAACTGGAAGCGGTTCGCGATGAATACGGTGACGAGCGTCGCACGGAGATTGTCAGCTCCCGCCGGGATCTGACCGATGCCGACCTGATCGACGAAGAGGATCTGGTGGTCACCATATCCCACAACGGCTACGCCAAGACCCAACCGCTGGAGGACTATCGGGCCCAGCGTCGCGGTGGGCGGGGTAAATCGGCCACTTCGATGAAGGAAGAGGACTTCATCGAGAAGCTCCTGGTGGCCAACTCCCACGACACCATCCTGTGCTTCACGGACAAGGGCAAGGTGTACTGGCTGCGGGTGTTCGAGATTCCCCAGGGCAGCCGCACCTCACGCGGGCGGCCCATGGTGAATATCCTGCCGCTGGATGAGGACGAGCGTATTTCCACCTTCCTGCCGGTCAGTGAGTACACCGAAGGGCATTACGTTTTCATGGCGACGGCCAAGGGCGTTGTTAAGAAGACGCCGCTGGAGAACTTCTCCCGTCCACGGACTTCGGGGCTTATCGCCACCAACCTGGACGAGGACGACCATCTGATCGGCGCCGCCATCACCGATGGCAGCACCGAAATCATGCTGTTTGCCACCTCTGGCAAGGCTGTGCGCTTTACCGAGGATCAGGTGCGGGCCATGGGCCGCACCGCCCGAGGTGTGCGCGGTATCCGCCTCAAGCCGGATCAGCGCGTGGTTTCACTGATCGTTCCCCAGGAAGAGGGGTACATTCTTACCGCCAGTGAAAACGGCTATGGCAAGCGTACCCAGGTGAATGAATTCCCGGCCTACAGCCGTGGCACCCAGGGCGTTATTGCCATGCAGCGCTCCGAGCGTAACGGGGATCTGGTGTGCGCCCTGCAGGTCTTTGACGGCGACGAGATCATGCTGATCACCGATCAGGGCACCCTGGTCCGTACCGGTATCGAGGATGTGTCAGTGCTGAGCCGGAATACCCAGGGCGTGCGCCTGATCCGCCTGACCGGTGAGGATGAGCATCTGGTGGGTATCCAGCGTATTGAGGATACCGGTAATGACGTTGACGATGACGATGATGGGGAACAGGAATAATTCATGACTCGAGCGTTTAATTTCTGCGCCGGCCCGGCCGCGTTACCGGAAGAAGTGCTGCAGCAGGCGCGTGATGAAATGCTGGACTGGCAGGGACGTGGCCTGTCGGTCATGGAAATGAGCCATCGCAGCGAGGCCTTCGTCGGTATCGCGAAGCAGGCCGAGCAGGATCTGCGGGATCTGTTGGGTATCGGTGACGACTACGCCGTGCTCTTTATGCAGGGCGGGGCGAGCACGCAGTTTGCCTCGGTTCCGATGAATCTGGCCGGCCCCGGTGATGCCGTGGATTATGTGAATACCGGGGTCTGGTCGCGCAAGGCCATTGCCGAGGGCAGCCGGTTTGCGGACGTGGCGGAAGTGGCGTCGTCGGAGGCGGATGGCTACACCCATGTGCCTGACCCGGAAACCTGGCAGCTACGCTCCAATGCACGTTATGTGCACGTTACGCCCAACGAGACCATTGGCGGGCTGGCGTACCGGTCCTTCCCGGATACGGGCGATATTCCCCTGGTGGCCGACTGGTCGTCCTCGATTCTGTCGGAGCCCGTCGATGTGAGCCGCTTCGGTCTGATCTACGCCGGTGCCCAGAAGAACATCGGTCCGGCCGGTCTCACCCTGGTGATTGTGCGCCGCGACCTCATCGGTCAGGCCCGGGAGGGTACGCCCGCCATGCTGGACTACGCGGTCTATGACAAGGCCGAGTCCATGTACAACACGCCGCCCACCTACGCCTGGTATCTGGCGGGGCTGGTATTCCAGTGGATCAAGCGTCAGGGCGGCCTGGAAGGCATGGCGGAAAAAAATGCACGCAAGGCCGGAAAGCTCTACGATTTCATTGATCGCAGTGACTTTTACGCCAATCCAGTGCAGCCTGAATTCCGTTCGCGCATGAACGTGCCCTTTACCCTGGCCGACGATGCGCGCAACAGTGATTTTCTGGCCGGTGCCGATGAGCGTGGCCTGCTGAACCTGAAAGGGCACCGCTCCGTGGGTGGGATGCGGGCCAGCATCTACAATGCCATGCCTGAAGCGGGCGTGGATGCCCTGGTTGAGTACATGGCGGAATTTGAAAAAGAAAAAGGCTGACCATGAGTAATGATCCTGCGCGCCTCGACCGGCTGCGCGAGCGCATTGACAGCATTGATGATGATCTGCTGCGACTGATCAGCGAGCGCGCCGAGTGCGCCCGTGAGGTGGCCGAGGTCAAGCAGGCCGCCAGCGAGGGTGCCGACGTCAGCTTCTATCGGCCCGAGCGGGAGGCGCAGATTCTACGCCGCATCAAGGAACGTAACCCCGGCCCGCTGGCCGATGAGGAAATGGCGCGCCTGTTCCGGGAGGTTATGTCCGCCTGCCTGGCGCTGGAAAAGCCCATGCGTATCGCTTTTCTGGGTCCGGAGGGCACCTTTACCCAGGCGGCGGCGCTCAAGCACTTTGGTCACTCGGTACACAGCGCTCCCATGAGCGCCATTGATGATGTCTTCCGTGAGGTGGAGTCCGGCAACGCCCAGTACGGTGTGGTGCCGGTAGAGAACTCCACCGAGGGCATGATCAACCACACCCTGGACATGTTCATGTCCTCGGGCCTCAAGATCTGTGGCGAGGTCCAGCTGCGCATCCATCATCATCTGCTGCTGCCAAAGGATGCAGATCTGGCACAGGTGACACGGCTGTACTCGCACCAGCAATCCTTTGCCCAGTGCCGCAAGTGGCTGGATACCACTGTGCCGACCCTGGAGCGGGTAACGGTCAGCAGCAACGCGGAGGCGGCCCGGCTGGCAAGTGAAGAGCCCGATGCCGCAGCCATCGCGGGTGATATGGCGGCAGAGCTTTATGGGTTGGAGGCACTCTACGAGAATATCGAGGACCGCCCGGACAACACGACCCGTTTCCTTATCATTGGTCGTGAGGACGTGCCGCCGAGCGGCCAGGACAAGACCTCCATTCTGGTGTCCATGCACAATCGCCCCGGCGCCCTCTACCAGTTGCTGGAGCCCTTTCACCGCCACGGGATTGACCTGACCCGCATAGAAACCCGGCCATCACCCAGCGGCACCTGGGCCTATGTGTTTTATATCGATTTCAAGGGGCATCGTGATGACAGAGAAATTCAGGCCGTGCTGTCGGATGTCGAGGCCGAGTGCGTGGAAATGAAGCATCTGGGGTCTTATCCCATTGGGGTGCTTTAGGAATCGATCGCCTGCGTGAAGGTGATTCCATCGCGGCCATGACTGTGATGGATCTGGTGCGCAATTGAAAATCAACCAGGGGAAGCCCATATGAGTTGTGACTACGCCGCCCTGGCCGCAACCGGAGTGCGGGGCCTGCAGCCCTACCAGCCGGGCAAGCCCATCGAGGAAGTGGCCCGCGAACTCGGCCTGGATCCCTCCCGTATCATCAAGCTGGCCAGTAATGAAAACCCCCTGGGCCCCAGCGAGAAAGCCCTGGCTGCCGTCAGGGAAGCGCTTCCGGAGCTTTGTCGTTATCCGGATGGCAACGGTTACCATCTCAAGCAGAAACTGGCCCAGCGGCTCAATGTCAGCCCAGACGGCATCACCCTGGGCAATGGGTCCAACGACGTTCTGGAGCTGATTGCCCGTTCCTTTGCCGAACCGGGCTCCGAGATCATCTACTCCGAACACGCCTTTGCTGTCTACCCGCTGGTCACCCAGGCCATTGGCGCCCAACACGTCAAGGTGCCGGCCCGGAACTGGGGCCATGATCTGGAGGCCATGGCGGACGCGGTGACTGAGAAAACGCGGATCATCTTTGTCGCCAACCCTAATAACCCCACCGGCACCGTGGCGGAAAAGGACGCCGTCTA
>SLIH01000292.1 GCA_007135745.1 Halomonas sp.
ATCCCTCGCCTCCGTTGAAGAGATCCTCCTCACCAGCCCTGCCCGGCAGATCAATCCCAAAGTGCCGGTACGCATGGGGCGTCGCCATCCGCCCGCGCGGCGTGCGCATCATAAATCCCTGCTGAATCAGAAACGGCTCCAGCACATCCTCGATGGTGCCCCGCTCCTCACTGATGGCCGCGGAAAGGCTCTCCACGCCCACCGGCCCCCCATCAAACTTCTCAATCAGCGCCAGCAACAGGCGCCGATCCATATGATCGAAGCCCTGATAATCCACCTTGAGCATATTCAGCGCGAGATCCGCGATCTCCGCCGTCACCCGGCCATCACCCCGCACCTCGGCATAGTCCCGCACCCGACGCAGCAGCCGATTGGCGATCCGCGGCGTGCCTCTGGATCGACGAGCAACCTCCCGCGCGCCAGCCTCTTCGATGCTGATAGCCTGAAGCTCCGCGGAGCGGGTCACGATCCGAGTCAGATCGTCCGTACTGTAGAACTCCAGACGCTGAACAATGCCAAAACGATCCCGCAACGGCGAGGTCAGCAGACCGGCCCGGGTCGTGGCACCCACCAGAGTAAAGGGGGGCAGATCCAGCTTGATGGAACGCGCCGCCGGCCCTTCTCCGATCATGATGTCCAGCTGATAGTCCTCCATCGCGGGATAAAGCACTTCTTCCACTGCAGCATTCAAGCGATGGATTTCATCGATGAAGAGAACGTCCCCGTCCTCCAGATTGGTCAGCAGCGCCGCCAGATCCCCGGCCTTCTCCAGTACAGGGCCGGAAGTCGCCTTGATGGCACTGTTCATCTCATTGGCGATGATATTCGCCAGCGTCGTCTTGCCCAGCCCGGGCGGACCGAAAATAAGCACATGATCCAGCGCCTGCCGGCGCTGCCGTGCCGCCCCGACAAAGATCTCCATCTGCTCACTGACCGTCGGCTGCCCGACATAGTCGGCCAGCGTCGCCGGCCGCACGGCCCGATCCTGACGCTCCTCACCGGGACCGGCCTCGCCGGAAATCAGTCGGTCCGATTCAATCATTGTTGTCTTTCCTGAGCTTACGCCTCACAAACCCTTACTCGACAAGAGGCCTCATCATCCCCAAGTCACCCGATGACGTCACGTTACGGAATTGTCAGCAGCAGCGCTACCCCATTGCAAGGCGCTCAGAGGTGAGCGGGTATCGCTTCCCATCACTCCAAAACCCTGAATATCAACGCGTTACCATGTTCCTCAGGGCCAGCCGAATCAGCTCCTGGCTGCTCATGCCCTCTTCGGCCACCGCATCCAGCGCCCGATCCGCCTCCTGCGGTCGATACCCCAGGGATACCAGCGCCGAAGCCGCCTCATCCAGCGGCGACGAACTCACCGACGAAACTCCCGGCACCTCCAGTGGCCGCTTCTCGCCACCTTCGCCACGCGACGGCTCCAACTGACGGATACGATCACGCATCTCAACCACCAGCCGCTCCGCCGTTTTCTTCCCTACACCCGGAACACGAACCAGTGCCGGCGTATCATTATCCTCGACGATACGCACAAAGGCGTCTGCCTCCAGCGCCGACAATATCGACAGTGCCAGCTTCGGCCCCACCCCACTGACCCGTATCAGCAACCGGAAGAGTGCCCGCTCTCCCTTGCCATGGAAACCATAGAGCGCATGGGCGTCCTCCCGCACCGCCAGATGGGTATGCAGCACCACCTCCTCGCCCATCGCCGGCAAGCGGAAAAAGGTCGTATAGGGAATCTCCACCTCATAGCCTACCCCACCGGCCTCAACCAGTGCCTGCCCCGGCTCTTTCTCCAGCAACTCTCCGCGAAGTCGTCCAATCATCTACCTGCCTACTCCTGTTATTTGCTCAGCGCATCCGCCGCCGGCGTGTACCCGTTGCGCCCACACCCGCGAGCCCCTGCCCCATATGGGCGTGACAGAGCGCAATCGCCAGGGCATCGGCTGCATCTTCGGCAGGGGGAGCGGAAAGACTGAAAAGTACCTGAACCATATGCTGGACCTGATGCTTGTCGGCACCGCCCTTGCCCACCGCCGCCTGTTTAACCTGGCGCGCCGTGTATTCGCTGAGCGCAAGGCCTGCATTGGCCCCACAGACAATGGCCACGCCCCGTGCCTGGCCCAGCTTGAGCGCGGAATCCACATTGCGGGAGAGAAAAACCTGTTCAATGGCCATTTCCGTGGGCCGGTAGGTATCGATGATCTCTGCGAGGCCCGCATAGATGCGCTGCAACCGCTCCGCCATGGAATAGGACCCCACGCGAACACAGCCGCTGTCTATATATTCAAGCTTCCGGCCACCCGAACGGATAACACCGTAGCCGGTAACCCGTGAGCCAGGATCCACCCCCAGGATGATGGCCATGGCTCAGGGCTGCTTATGAAGCATGGCCGAAACGTTCCAGAACCTCATCCGGAAAATCGGCATTGGAATAGACATTCTGAACGTCATCGAGATCCTCAAGCCAGTCCAGCAATTTGAGGTTGGTTTCCGCCTGACTCTCATCAAGTTCCGCCATGGTGACCGGCACCATGCTGATGTCGGCGGCATCCGGCTCCAGACCGGCCTTTTTCATGCCATCTTTCACGTCCATGAAATTTTCGGGGGCCGTGACCACGTCAATGGAGCCGTCGTCGTTAACGCGCACATCCTCAGCCCCATTCTCGAGCGCCGCCTCCATGATGGTGTCCTCATCATGGTCCGGACCAAAGGTAATGGTGCCTTCGCGATTGAACAGAAAGGCAACCGAGCCGTCCGTGCCCAGATTGCCACCGAACTTGCTGAAGGCATGGCGAACCTCGGAAACAGTCCGGTTCTTGTTGTCCGTCATGACTTCAACATAGACCGCCACACCACCGGGACCGTAGCCCTCGTAGGTCAGCTCTTCGTAGTTGTCGTCTTCGGTGTTACCGGCCCCACGCTCAATCGCGCGCTCGATGGTGTCCTTCTTCATGTTGTTGCTGAGCGCCTTGTCGACGGCAGTCCGAAGACGAGGATTGTCCTCGGGCACGCCACCGCCCTGACGCGCGGCGACAACAAGCTCACGGATCAGCTTGGTGAAGATCTTTCCTTTCTTCGCGTCCTGAGCGGCCTTGCGATGTTTGATGTTGGACCATTTACTGTGTCCTGCCATGAAGCCTACTCCTGGTCACTGACGAAAACGGTTAATCAATCAGCCTTCCTTCTTGCCCTGCTCATCCTTCTGCACCTTGCGCAGGCGGATGTTGAGTTCACGCAGCTGCTTCTCATCCACTTCGCCCGGCGCGTCCGTCATCAGGCAGGTGGCACTCTGGGTTTTCGGGAAGGGAATCACATCGCGAATAGAGCCGGCCCCGGTCATCAGCATCACCAGCCGGTCCAGCCCAAAGGCCAGGCCACCGTGGGGAGGGCAGCCGTACTTGAGCGCATCCAACAGGAAGCCAAACTTCTCCCGCGCTTCCTCCTCTTCAATTCCAAGGCTGCGGAACACCGTCTGCTGGGTCTTCTCATCATGGATACGGATCGACCCACCGCCCAACTCGGTGCCATTGAGCACCATATCGTACGCCCGGGACAGCGCCTCGGCCGGTTTCGTATCAAGCTCTTCGGCGGACACCGGCGCGGTGAAGGGGTGATGCAGCGCGTGCAGTTTGCCGGCGTCGTCCTCTTCGAACATGGGGAAGTCGACAACCCAGCAGGGTGCCCAGTCTCCCTCGATCCGATCGAGATCATGGCCCAGCTTCACCCGCAGCGCACCCAGCGCCTCGTTGACGACATTGGTCTTGTCGGCGCCGAAGAAGATCAGATCCCCATCCTGCGCCTCAACCCGGTCAATGATCGCCTTGGTGGCCTCATCACCCAGGAACTTGATGATCGGTGACTGCAGGCCTTCGATGCCCTGACTCACGTCATTGACCTTGATGTAGGCAAGGCCCTTGGCTCCATAGATGCCCACAAACTTGGTGTAATCATCAATCTGCTTACGGGTCAGCTCACCGCCATTGGGCACGCGCAGCGCCGCCACCCGGCCCTTGGGGTTGTTGGCCGGGCCGGAGAAGACCTTGAAATCGACCGACGCCACCAGATCCGCCACATCCACCAGCTCCAGCGGAATCCGCAGGTCCGGCTTGTCACTGCCGTAACGGCGCATGGCTTCGGCGTAGGCAATACGGGGGAACGCCGGCAGCTCGACCTTCAGCAGATCCCGGAAAAGCTCCCGGATCATGGTTTCCATGGGCGCCATGATGCCTTCTTCATCGACGAACGAGGCCTCCACGTCCACCTGGGTAAATTCCGGCTGACGGTCGGCGCGCAGATCCTCATCCCGGAAGCACTTGGCGATCTGGTAATAGCGATCCACCCCGGAGACCATAAGCAACTGCTTGAACAGCTGGGGCGACTGCGGCAGAGCAAAGAAGCTGCCGGGATGGGTCCGGCTGGGCACCAGATAATCCCGCGCGCCTTCCGGCGTGGCCCGGGTCAGCACCGGCGTTTCCACGTCCATGAACTCCTGGCCGTCGAGGAAGTTGCGGATGTAGCTGGTCACACGAGAGCGGAAGCGCATGCGCTCGAGCATTTCCGGGCGACGCAGGTCGAGAAAGCGGTAACGCAACCGCACATCCTCGCCCACATCAGAGTACTCATCGAGCGGAAACGGCGGCGTGGCCGCAGCATTGAGAAGCTCCAGATCCTTGCCCAGCACCTCCACCTGGCCGGTTGGCATATTGGGATTTTCCGTGCCTTCCGGACGCCGGCGCACGCGGCCGCGAATCTGGATCACGTACTCGCTGCGCACCCGGTCCGCCTTCTCAAAAGGCTCGGGTGTATCGGGATCAAATACGACCTGGGCAATGCCATCACGGTCGCGCAGATCAAGAAAGATGACGCCCCCATGATCACGACGCCGGTGTACCCAGCCACAGAGAGTGACTTCCTGATCGATATGTGTCTCGTTAATACCACCGCAATAATGACTGCGCATACGCTGCCTTTCCTGTAAACATCTGGATTTCTGGTGACGCGACCGCACCGGGGCGAAAAACGCCGTATTATAACCATAAGTGGACGCCAAGTCAGAATGGAGCGGCGACCTGTTTCACAGCCCGCGCAGCGGTGGATGGTGACGATACCCCGGTCAACGGCTAAGATAGCGGCTATTTACAGCATTTCAGCGGAGATTACCTTGTCAGTACGGGCGGAACAGAAACTCAGAACCCGGCGGTCCCTGATGGATGCGGCCCTGCGCCAGCTGAGCGCTGACCGTGGCTTTGGCAGCCTGAGCCTGCGGGAAGTGGCGCGGGAAGCCGGCATCGCGCCAACGTCGTTCTATCGTCATTTTACGGAATTGGATGAACTCGGCCTGGCTCTGGTGGATGAAGCCGGCGTAGCCCTGCGTCAGCTGATGCGCCAGGCCCGCAAACGAATTGAGCGCGAAGGTGGCGCCATCCACACCTCAGTGGAAACCTTCATGGAGTACCTGACGGACAACGCCAACCTGTTCCGACTCCTGCTGCGCGAAAGAACCGGGGTTTCGAAGATTTTCCGTACAGCCGTTCAGGCGGAGATCGATCATTTTGTCACCGAACTCGCGGAAGATCTGACGCGATTCGGCGAAGATAAGCAACGCCCCCTCTCCGACCCCCATCTGGTGGCGGAATCCATGGTTATCCTGGTTTTCAATCTGGGAGCGGAAGCGCTGGATGCACCGGCGCGCCAGCGCACCGAGCTTAAGGAAAAACTCAAGACCCAGCTGCGGATGGTTCTGGTAGGCGCCCAGACCATGGCTGCGGAACAGGCAAGGCGCAAGGGTTAAACCCCATTGCGCCAGCGAAAATACCGCGCTTGCGGGCAGCCCCAAGGCGCGCTCAACGGGTCCCGAACTGGTTCAGACCACGCCCAATGGCGTAATACTCGAGCCCGTAGCGTTCCAGCATGTCATCGTCATAGAGATTGCGACCATCGAACACCACCGGCGAGGCAATGCTGGTGGCAATCTCCTGGAAATCCGGTGAACGGAATTCCTTCCACTCCGTGCAGATGACCAG
>SLIH01000021.1 GCA_007135745.1 Halomonas sp.
CGTACCAGACGTTGGGGCCGACTTCGATTCCGAGCTTTTTCGCGGCTTTGGTGATGATTTCCGGGTCCGGTTTATAGGCGGTGACGTCTCCGGCGCAGATGGTGATGTCCAGAAGTTCCTTCCAGCGACCCCCATCAATCAGATCGAGTTCGTGATCCAGAAATTCACGGTTTCGGTTGGTCGATACGCCCAGCTTTATGCCGCTTGCCCGGAGCGCCGCCAGATAGTCGCTGAGCCCGCCCTGCAGGGGTTTTACCTCGCCAAAGTGGCGGCGGTAGCATTCATTGTAGGCATCGTGGGCAATCTGCTTGGCGGCGACATTGTCCCCGAACACGGCGTTGAAAATGTCGGTGCGGGAAACCCGTCGTTCCGCCAGAATCCGTGGATGAAGGCGACGGAAAATGCGGATATAACGGACCAGTTTCGCGTCTTCGGCGTTTCGGCACCGGTTTTCCGGAAGCAGCGCCTCGACCAGTCCGAGATCTTCCAGCTGCGGGAGCATTTCTTCCATGGCACTGAACATGGCGTCATGGGTGTCCACCAGTGTGCCGTGCCAGTCGAAAAGAATCAGTTCAGGTGGCGGGAGTTTCGGATGGTGCACCGCAGTCGCCTCCTTGCTTGCTGCGTCAGGTATGGCTCAACAGCGCCAGTTCGCGGTGCAGCAAAGCGTCGTCGCCCAGGTTGAGCTCGACCAGCCGGCGCAGGTGCGTGGCGCTGTCGAGGTCCATGGAGCAGCATTCGAACCCCAGGCAGTCTTCGTGTTCATGCTTGAGGGCGGCCACCATGGCAATGACCGCGCTTCCTTCGTCGAGGTGAATGCTGATGCTGAATTCCTCGTTGACCGAGGCCTGAAGGCCATCCGGTCGGCGCAACAACAGACCATGCAGGGAGATGTCGTACACCTGACTTTCCCAGATGACGTCGCTCTGGCGGATTTCGCACGGCGCATCGAAGAAAATGCGACTGAAATGTCGACGTTCATCTTTATTCATTGGATGTTCCTGCGCCCGGGCTTTCCTTCACTATAGTGAAGGAAAGCCCGGAAGTCAGGCGAGTTTCTTGTACTTCACCCGCTTGGGAACCCAGGCGTCCTCGCCCTTGCGTGCGCGCAGATCCTTGTCGTACTCGGAGAAGTTACCCTCGAACCAGACCACCTCACTGTCACCCTCATAGGCGAGAATGTGCGTCGCGACCCGATCCAGGAACCAGCGATCGTGCGAGATGATCAGGGCGCAGCCGGGGAAGGCCAGCAGGGCTTCTTCCAGGGCACGCAGGGTTTCCACATCGAGGTCGTTGGTCGGCTCATCCAGGAGCAGAACGTTGCCGCCTTCTTTCAGCAGCTTGGCCAAATGCAGGCGGTTACGCTCGCCCCCGGACAGATCCTTGACCCGCTTCTGCTGATCGGTGCCCTTGAAGTTGAAGCGGCCCACATAGGCGCGTGATGGTGTCTGGTAGTTGCCGACCTGGATAATGTCCTGGCCGTCGCTCACTTCTTCCCAGACCGTTTTGTCGCCGTCGAGTTCACGCATCTGGTCCACGTAGGCCAGCTCCACCGTCTCGCCCAGGCGGATCTCGCCCTCATCCGGCTTTTCCTGGCCCGCAATCATACGGAAGAGCGTGGACTTACCCGCGCCGTTACCGCCGATGATGCCCACGATGCTACCGGGTGGGACATCGAAGGTGAGGTTCTCGAACAGCACCTTGTCTTCATAGCGCTTGGCAATGCCATCCACTTCGATCACTTTGTCGCCCAGCCTCGGACCCGGCGGAATATAGAGCTCGTTGGTCTCGTTGCGCTTCTGGAATTCCTGCGAAGAAAGCTCTTCGAAACGGTCCAGGCGCGCCTTGTTCTTGGACTGACGGCCCTTGGGGTTACTGCGCACCCATTCCAGTTCCTGTTTGATGGCCTTCTTGTGGGAGGCTTCCTGCTTGGCTTCCTGCTCCAGGCGCTTTTCTTTCTGCTCCAGCCACTGGCTGTAGTTGCCCTGGAAGGGAATGCCTTCGCCACGGTCCAGCTCCAGAATCCAGCCGGCCACATTGTCCAGGAAATAGCGATCGTGAGTCACCGCGACGACGGTGCCGCTGTAATCGTGCAGGAAGCGCTCCAGCCAGCCCACGCTTTCCGCGTCCAGGTGGTTGGTGGGCTCGTCAAGCAGCAGCATGTCCGGGCCGGAGAGCAGCAGTCGGCACAGGGCAACCCGGCGACGTTCACCCCCGGAGAGGTTTTCAACCTTCGCATCCCAGGGCGGCAGGCGAAGAGCGTCCGCGGCAACTTCCATGCGGCGTTCGATGTCGTGGCCTTCATTGGCCTGGATAAAGGACTCCAGCTTGCCCTGCTCCTTGGCCAGGGCGTCAAAATCCGCATCCGGCTCGGCGTAGGCCGCATAGATCTCGTCCAGACGGGCCAGCGCCTGGTGAATGCCCTCCACCGATTCTTCAACGACTTCCTTTACGGTCTTGTTGGGGTCGAGTTCCGGCTCCTGTGGGAGGTAGCCGATGTTGATGCCAGGTTCGGGGCGCGCTTCGCCCACATAATCCTGGTCCACGCCCGCCATGATCCGCAGCAGGGTGGATTTCCCGGCGCCGTTAAGGCCAAGAACGCCG
Organism: Halomonas sp.; assembly: GCA_007135745.1. Taxonomy (GTDB): domain Bacteria; phylum Pseudomonadota; class Gammaproteobacteria; order Pseudomonadales; family Oleiphilaceae; genus Halospina. The sequence continues at coordinate 2,605 of SLIH01000021.1, forward strand.
ATCTTGGCGCCGGGAAAGAAACTCAGGTTGATGTTTTTCAGTATCTCTTTTTTCGGTGGAACGACCTTGCCGAGGCCATTCATGGTAAAGACGTACTGGGCCATCAGATTCTCTGCCTTGTTGTGTTGCGTTCGAAGTTACCGGGAAGGGCGTGATTACGTTAACCAATCGATTCTTTATTGGCAATGTAAGCGGGCCTTCGGGATCAATTTCAGTCCTGACCGGTCGGCCCGTTGGCGGCAATGGCGTGGGCTGAGGCAGGGTGGCCGGTGGTGGGTGTTATTAAGCCTTCCTTACGATAGAATACGCCTTTTTCACAGCATGAATTCCCGACCCCAGCTCCCGATGCGGACCTGGGGCCCATGACTTCAGACCCCGAACGTCAATTTTCGACCTATTGATTGGTTCTCTGGCAGAGGCGTTGTTCGGGGCGCGCCCACTGCCAGTACACGAGAGGCTGAACATGTTTAAGCGTGATATGACCATTGCCGGTTACGACGATGAAATCTGGAATGCCATGGAGGCGGAGGTCCGTCGCCAGGAAGAGCATATTGAGCTGATTGCATCCGAGAACTACACCAGCCCGCGGGTCATGGAGGCTCAGGGTTCGGCGCTGACCAACAAGTACGCCGAAGGTTATCCCGGCAAGCGCTATTACGGCGGCTGTGAGCACGTTGATGTGGTCGAGAGTATCGCCATTGAGCGGGCCAAGGAGCTCTTTGGTGCTGACTATGCGAACGTCCAGCCGCACTCCGGCTCATCCGCCAATTCGGCTGTCTACATGGCACTGATGAAGCCGGGGGAAACCGTGTTGGGCATGAGCCTGGCCGACGGGGGGCACCTGACTCACGGTGCCAAGGTGAACTTCTCCGGCAAGATCTACAACGCCGTTCAGTACGGCCTGAATCCGGAAACCGGCCTGCTTGACTATGACGAGATTGAAAAACTTGCCGTTGAGCACAAGCCGAAAGTCGTTCTGGCCGGCTTCTCCGCCTATTCCCAGGAGCTGGATTTCAAGCGCTTCCGTGAGATTGCCGACAAGGTCGGGGCGTACCTGTTTGTGGACATGGCCCATGTGGCCGGTCTGGTGGCTGCGGGTGTCTATCCCAACCCGGTGCCCTATGCGGACGTGGTAACCACCACCACGCACAAAACTCTGCGTGGCCCGCGCAGTGGCCTGATTCTGGCCAAATCCAACGAAGAGCTGGAAAAGAAATTCAACTCCGCGGTTTTCCCCGGCAGCCAGGGCGGTCCCCTGATGCACGCCATCGCGGGCAAGGCGATCTGCTTCAAGGAAGCCATGACCGAGGATTTCCGCCAGTATCAGCAGCAGGTGGTCAAGAATGCCCAGGCCATGGCGGACGTTTTCATGAACCGTGGCTTTGATGTTGTCTCCGGTGGCACCCAGAACCACCTGTTCCTGCTCAGCCTGATCAAGCAGGACATCACCGGCAAGGACGCGGATGCTGCCCTGGGCAGCGCCAACATCACGGTCAACAAAAATGCCGTACCCAACGACCCGCGCTCGCCGTTTGTAACCTCCGGTTTGCGCATCGGCACGCCGGCTATAACCACCCGCGGCTTTGGCGAGAAGGAAGCCCGGGAACTCGCGGGTTGGATGTGTGATATTCTGGACGACATGGAAAATCCGGATACCATTGAACGGGTACGCAAGCAGGTTCTGGATCTGTGCCGTCGATTCCCTGTCTATGGTGACTGAAACGTAGCGCCGGCTCGTCAAAGGAGCCCGATATATGCATTGCCCCTTTTGTGGTGAGGCAGACACCAAGGTCATCGATTCACGCCTGGTTGCCGAGGGTGACCAGGTCAGGCGCCGTCGCGAGTGCCTGTCGTGCAAGGAACGCTTTACCACCTTTGAGGGGGCGGAGCTGGTCATGCCGCGTGTCGTCAAACAGGATGGCACGCGGGTTCCCTTTGATGAGGAGAAGCTGCGCGAAGGCATGATGAAGGCGCTGGAAAAGCGCCCGGTGAGCATCGAGGATATCGAGGCTGCCATCAATCGCATCAAGTTTCGGCTGCGAGCCACGGGTGAGCGGGAAATCAAATCGCTCATGGTGGGCGAAGAGGTCATGTACGAGCTTCGTCAGCTCGACAAGGTGGCCTATGTGCGTTTTGCCTCTGTCTACCGCAGCTTTCAGGACATCAACGAATTCAAGGAAGAAATTGAGCGCCTGAGCCTGAACGGGGGTGAGGTGGGGGAGGAGTCGCCGGTCACCGTGGCCGCTCGAGCCCTGCGTAACTCCGTGGAAAAATAGCCTGTCGAACCGGATCCTGAGTGCCTCCCATCCATGATCACCACTGACGATATAGGTTACATGGCGAAAGCCATCCAGCTGGCTGATCGGGGGCGCTACAGTGTTCATCCCAATCCCCGCGTGGGTTGCGTGATCGTGCGGGAGGGCGAAGTGGTCGGGACTGGCTGGCACGAGAGAGCCGGTGAGCCACATGCCGAGGTCTATGCGCTGCGCGAGGCCGGGGAGAAGAGCCGTGGCGCGACCGTCTATGTGACCCTTGAACCCTGCAGCCATTATGGCCGCACGCCGCCCTGCGCGGATGCGCTGGCCAAGGCGGGTGTGGCACGGGTGGTCGTCGCCGTGGAGGATGCCAATCCCCAAGTGGGCGGGCGTGGGTTTGCCCGGCTGCGGGAGGCCGGGATTGAGATCGAAACCGGCGTCCTGGAGAGCGAGGCCCGGGCGCTGAATCCAGGATTTCTGCGGGTCATGGGGGGCGGAAACCCCTGGTTACGGGTTAAAATGGCCGCCAGCCTGGACGGCCGAACGGCCATGCTCTCCGGGGAGAGTCAGTGGATCACGGGGCCGGAGGCGCGCAGTGATGTTCAGCGTCTGCGCGCGCGCTCCGCGGCCATCATCACCGGAGCCGGCACGGCGCGGAAAGATAATCCATCGATGACGGTTCGGCTGGCCGAGATGGGTCCTTTGGGCGACTATGGGCCTCCTGCGGGGCAGCCCTTGCGTGCGGTGATCGACGGCCGGTTGTCGATTTCGCCGGAATCGAAACTGGTCCAGGGCGAGGGGCGTTGTGTTGTATTTACCACGCCTGCCGGGACGAACAAGTACCTGGCCAGCGCGCTGGCCAGGGCGGGGGCAGAGGTTGTCACCCTGGAGCCGGCCCAGCCGGATCATATCCAGCCTGCGTTTACAGAGGTGGTGACCTGGCTTGCTCGGGAGGGCTGTCACGAGCTGCTGCTCGAGTCAGGTCCCAGGCTCGCCGGCGCCGCGCTTGAAGCGGGGCTGGTGGATGAATTCTGGCTCTACCAGGCACCGGTTTTTCTTGGCAGCCGTGCGCGCCCGGTGGCTGAGCTGCCGCTGAACCGTATGGTGGAGAAGTTGTGCTTTAACGTAACCGACCGCCGCCAGGTCGGGCGTGATC
>SLIH01000266.1 GCA_007135745.1 Halomonas sp.
ATCGCCAGAACCACCGTACTCGACATGGTCGGGCACACCATTCAGCCCCCCGTCGTATTCCGGGATAACACCATCGTCACTCCCGGCCCTCGGCGAGCCAAAGCGTGTAAGCTCCGGCCCACCCAGTCGTTCAGCTTCTTCGGGAGAAACCGCAGCAACAGAAGCACCCGACATCAGCGTCAGACTGCCTGCGAAAGACAACGCAACAAGCGAACAGATTTTTTTCTGCATCATAGATTAACCCTGCCATTAGCTTCCGAAGTCCCGGTCAACCGCTAATCCCTGATATGAGACGACCGGTCCTTCAGACCAGATGAACACTCCTGTTGCAAATGTAGACTATGCAGCTGTTTTGTCCATCCGGCACAAAGAAAGCCGAATCAATCTTTCAGGGTCTTGGAGACCACTTCGTACACATCTTTTGACAGGGTTGGTAGCGCGATTATTTCCTCCAGTACCGATCGCATGGAATCCCGAAGATGTGGCGCGTACTGGCGCCACCGCGTCAACGGTTGAGCCAGACGCGCGGCAATCTGGGGGTTACTCCCGTCCAAGTGCCGAATCTGTTCTCCCAGGAACCGGTGTCCCGAACCATCATCGGCATGAAAGTGCACCAGATTGCGCGCTGCAAAGGCGCCGATCACCATGCGAATTTTATTGGGGTTCTTCCAGTCAAATGCCGGGTGTTCCAGCAGTTTCTGCACCCGCTCCAGTCCGCCGGCCTGATGGCTGCCGGACTGAACTGCAAACCATTGTTCAATAACCTGGGGATCATGACGCCATTTGCTGTAAAAACGTTCCAACGAATTTTCCCGTTCCTGCTCAAATGGAGAGTCAACCAACGCGCGCAGAGCTCCCAGACAATCCGTCATACTGGTCGCATCAGCGAACTGGACCTGCGCCAGAGACCTGCCCCGCTCATCACCCACAGCGGTCAGCATCGCCAGGCAACTATTGCAGAGGGCGCGGGCCGCCGCCTGTTCAGGCGTGAAACGGTAGGGGCCTTCCTGCTGATTTCGGCTGTAACATTCCAGCAATTCATCACTGAGCGTGCTGGCAAGGGTTTCAAGAACCTGCTGACGTGCCTGGTGGATTTTCTGGACATGAGCGCCTTCGGACATCTCGATCAGATACGCAAGCCCCGGCAGGGAAAGCATCCGCGCCACCATGGCCCGGTCGAGGGAAGTGTCGCCCAACAGATGACGATAGGCGCTGATCAACCGTTCATCGACCCGGGTGTCCGCCCCGTCGAGCATGGACAGGATCACATCAGTAGCCAACCGCTGACCCGCATCCCAGCGGTTGAAGCCATCCTCATCGTGATTCATGAGAAACATCAGCTGATCCCGGGTCCACGGGTAATCAATCCGCACCGGAGCCGAGAAATTTCTCAGCAACGAGGGTGTGGGCCGTGACGCCAAACCCGAGAAGGAAAATCGATGACGATCCTCGGTCAGCTCGAGAACCTGCTCCGTATTCCCCTCCGTATCCAGCGGCACGGACCGACCTTCTGCATCCAACAACCCAAACCGCAGCGGAATGTGGAAAGGCTCCTTGTTGGGCTGACCCGGGGTTGGAGGGCACTCCTGAACAATTTCCAGGTTGTAGCGCCCGGCTTCAGCTTCATAGGAATCCGTCACGTGCAGCCATGGCGTTCCAGCCTGCTCATACCAACGCCGGAACTGAGTGAGATCGCGTCCGCTGGCATCCTCCATGGCACGCACAAAATCATCGGTGGTGACGGCCGCTCCATCGTGGCGGGCGAAATAGAGATCACTGCCCTCGCGAAACAGTTCCGGACCCAGCAGGGTGTGGATCATCCGCACCACCTCCGCCCCTTTTTCATAGATGGTCAGGGTGTAGAAGTTGGCAATTTCGATATAGGAATCCGGACGCACCGGGTGAGCCATGGGGCCAGCGTCCTCGGCAAACTGGGCGGTGCGCAGCATGTTGACGTGGTCGATGCGCTGCACGGTAGGCGACCCCATGTCAGCAGAGAACTGGTTGTCCCGGAATACGGTGAACCCTTCCTTGAGGCTGAGCTGAAACCAGTCCCGGCAGGTTACCCGGTTACCGGACCAGTTATGAAAATATTCATGGGCAACGATGCTCTCGATGGTTTCATAGGTGGCATCGGTGGCCGTATCCGGGCTGGCAAGCACGCAGGAGGAGTTGAATATGTTCAGCCCCTTGTTCTCCATGGCCCCCATGTTGAAATCATCCACGGCCACAATCATGAAGATATCCAGATCGTACTCACGCCCGTAGACTTCTTCATCCCAGGCCATGGCCTTTTTGAGCGAGACCAGCGCATGCTCGCACTTATCACTGTTTCTGGGCTCTACGTACATGCGCAATTCGACCCGACGACCGGAACCGGTAACAAATTCGTCCGTGCACTCAACCAATTCGCCCGCAACCGTGGCAAACAGGTAGCTGGGTTTGGGATAGGGGTCGTCCCAAATCACATAGTGGCGGCCATCGTCGAGTTCACCATGGTCGACGGGGTTGCCGTTGGCCAGAAGGACGGGGTATTTCGCCCGATCGGCTTCGATGCGGGTGCGATAACGCGCCATGACGTCCGGGCGGTCCAGAAAATAGGTGATGCGGCGGAATCCTTCGGCTTCACACTGGGTACAGAACATACCGGACGATTTATAGAGCCCCTCAAGGCAGGTGTTGTTCTGGGGCTCAATCCAGGTGACCACATCCAGATCGAAACTATCCGGGACATTTTCAATCCTCAGCTTCTCTGCACTGACCAGGGGCGACTCCACCGGCCGGCCATCCAGGCGCAGACTCTCAAGATGGAGGTCCTGTCCGTCCAGCTCCAGATCCCGCTCCTGCGTGTCCGCCTTCGGGTTACGTCGCACACTCAGCCGCGAATGAACCCTCGCTCCCTCCTCAAACAGCTCAAAACGAAGGTCCACCGTATCAATCAGAAATGCCGGGGGTCGATAATCGCTCAGGTAGATGGGCTGGGGCTGAGAAGCTCTCATGACGATATCCCTGTTACCGCTGTGATTGTTATTGGTGTCAGTTCAGAATGCGCACGGGCTCGCTTCCATCATCCTTGCCACCACAGCCGCTGTCACGCTCGATATAACCCACCCTTTCCTCTTCGGGAATATTATGCGTGCGCTCATAATGGATGATGGCTTCCATGCAGATCTCTTTCTGCTGTTCGGTTAAAGCCCGCCCGTCTGGCCATTTCCCCAACTGCAGCGAGTGCTTGAGACTGCGATACACCTGGGGATCAAGCCGCTCCAGCACTTCATTGTAATTCATACGCCAATCTCCAACGTTCAATCACTGTTCACCTGCGTGCTGCGCCACCACCCACCGTCACCAGGGCCCCAACCAACAGACCACTGATCAGTCCCCCAAGGTGGGCGGCATTGGCCATGCTCGCGCCCAGCAGTGTTTCCGTCAGTGGCGTAAAGCCTATCAACAGCCACACCACGGCCACCGTCATCAACGCCGGCGGAAAAGCAAATCGAGGCCTGAACTGATTGGCAGCCCAGACATACCCCAGCACCCCGTAGACCACCCCGGAAAGACCACCAAAAAGAGGCCCCGAGATAAGGTACTGAGGCACATTCGCAGCCAGCGAGCTGATCAGGAAGAGCGCAATAAACCGTCCCTTGCCATCGATGACCTCAATCTGACTGCCAAGGAACCACAACATGACCGCATTGAAAATGATATGCGTCAGACTGAAATGAAGTATATCCGGGGTCAGAAGCCGCCAGATCTCCCCGGAGGCCAGGGTTCCGGCCAGGGCGCTCAACCGCTGCTCAAAGGTATTGACCGGCCACTCGAATGGATTAACGATGGTGAGCATCACCACCAGTTGATCCCGGGCACCGAATGCGGTGAGCCAGGCCACAATCGCCGCCACTACAATCAGGCCGAAGGTCAGGGAGGCCTCGGCGGGGTGGGCCTGCCAGTGCCCACCCACAAATCGTGAGCGCTGCGCTCGTGAGCGGGACATGCCGCCCCGCTGCTCAGCCAATTCGTCCAGGTGCCGTTCAAGCGCCCTCAGTACCGGATCACGCAGACTCTCATCTTCGATACTGATGACCTGATGGCCTTCCTCCTGGGTGATCTCATGCACCACGCCCTGACGATCGAGCCAGCCACTGAAGGACTCGAGATCGATTGATTTTGGAACCGCCGCCACTCGAATCATAAATCGCCTTCAGTCCCCCAGCGATACTTCTCGCTGACCCTTTCGGGCCGTTCCACCTCAACCCAGACAAATTTGTCGTGCCGGAGCGTCTGTTCACCGTCCATCCGATAGGCTACCAGCTTGCCGTATTTGACCGCGCTATAGTCCAGACACGCCACATTGGGAGCCAGAGGCGCAGGCCGCCCGGAACGCCAGTAATGACCAACAAATACCGGTCTTTCCGAGCGGGGATAATGAATCAGTTGTTTGCGATCCGAATCAGTGAGCACTCTTTCCGCGATATCCTCCGGCAAAGGGTCGGGCTGAAACACCACATCACCATAGGTGTTCGGTTCGGTGGTCCAGAATTTAGTACGAAAATGATGGCGGGTCAGACCGTCCTTGCCGGTCATGGCCCGACTGTCGGGCAGCTTCATGTCGGTCCCCCGCAGCAGGTGGTCAGACACTTTCGCGGCAAAGGACCCCTTTGCCATGGAGGCGTGCAGGAACTCTTCATTGATGCGGGCATCCGGGTAATGAGCCTGGAACTGGCGAATCAGTTGTTCATTCCAGCAGGCATGCACCACACGGAAACCCGGCTCCTCGATAAACAGTGGCAACTCATAGAACCACTCGAGAAAATCATGCCATTCATCTTCGTAATGGTTGAATGCCTCCAGGGTCTCCGCAATGAGCCGGCGGTGGCGCTCGGTATGATCCCGGATATGTGTCTTGCCACTGCCCGGACGTGCCCGGGTGCAGTACCCCAGGGCATTGAATTCATGGTTGCCCATAACGATGCGGGCCGAGCCCCGCTCCACCATATCCCGGACGCGATGCAGTGCACGACGGATTCGTGGGCCACGGTCAATAATATCGCCCACAAACACAGCCTGGCGGCTGGGGTGTTCATACACTCCCTGGCGCAGCCGATATCCCAGCTGCTCAAGCAGTTTTTCCAATGTCAGGGCACATCCGTGGACATCCCCGATCAGATCGAATCCGCGAAACGCGCTATGCTGCTCAGCCATCATCAGCTCGCCGCAATGGTACTGGCCCAGCCGAGTTTTTCCCGGCAGGTGGCATAGAAATTATGATCCTTCGGATGAATCAGCCGCAGCCGGAACGGTTTCTTGGCAATGGATATGGAATCACCTGGCGCACAGGCCAGTTCCTGTTGCCCGTCGCAGCTCACCTGGGGATAGGCTTCATTGGCTTCATCGACGATCAATTTGATCTCGCTGTTGCCATCAACCACGATCGGTCGGCTGCTCAAGGTGTGGGGAAACATCGGTACCAGCACGATGGCATCCAGCCTGGGATGCATGATGGGACCGCCCGCCGAGAGAGAATAGGCGGTGGAGCCGGTCGGCGTGGACACAATAAGCCCATCCGAACGTTGGCTGTAGACAAACTGACCTTCGATATAGAGATCAAACCCGATCATACGGGTGGAGCGCCCGGGATGGAGCACCACGTCGTTGAGGGCTGTCCCGTAGCCGATGGGATGACCGCCGCGCTTGACGTGCGCATCCAGCAGAAAGCGGCGCTCCTCAACATACTCCCCGTCCAGAACGCGGCTCAGGCGCGCTTCCAGCTCGTCGGGGGAAATGTCCGTGAGAAATCCGAGGCGGCCCCGGTTGACGCCGAGAATGGGGACATTGGACTTGGCCAGATCGCGGGCCGCACCGAGCAGGCTGCCATCTCCCCCGACCACGATCGCCAGATCACAGATTTCGCCAATCAGCTTTTTACTGGCGACCTGCAGCCCATGCCCGGGCAGCATGGTCGCCGTATCCGCCTCCAGTATGACCTGGTATCCCTCGCGGATAAGATAGGC
>SLIH01000036.1 GCA_007135745.1 Halomonas sp.
ACCGGCAATGCGCGCCAGCGGCTCAAGATGAGACGGGTCAGCGTCATTGCCGGCAGGGGCAACCGCTTCGCTCTCTTCCCCGGTCATCATCGGCGGTATTCCAGTCCCATGACGCGACGCACCTCCTGCAGCGTATCCCGGGCAGATGCCCTGGCGCGCTCACAGCCCTCGTCAATGATGGAGTAAACCAGATCGGGGTTGTTTTCGTACTCCCGCGCCCGGTCCCGGAACTCCTTCTGCTGGGCTATGATTTTGTCTTCCAGCGGTTTTTTACAGTCCAGGCAACCAATACCCGCGTTGCGACAACCCTGCTGGACCCATTCTTTGGTGTCTTCATCGGAATAGATATCGTGCAGCTGCCATACCGGGCACTTGTCCGGATCCCCCGGGTCGGTGCGACGCACACGCGCCGGGTCGGTCTGCATACGCCGGATCTTGATGCTTACCTCATCGGGATCCTCCCGCAGGCCAATGGTATTACCATAGGACTTCGACATTTTCTGGCCATCCGTACCCGGGAGCTTGGCTTCAGGCGTCAACAACGCCTGGGGTTCCGGGAGAATGACCTTGCCTCCACCTTCGATGTATCCATAAAGGCGCTCGCGATCCCCGAACGAGATATTCTGTTGCTCCTTGAGCAACGCACGGGCCGTCTCCAACGCCTCTTCGTCGCCCTGTTCGAGGAAACGCCTGCGCAGCGAACGATACAATTTGGCGTTCTTCTTGCCCATTTTGGCAATCGCCTGCTCCGCTTGCTCCTCGAAGCCGGGATCCCGCCCATAGAGGTGATTGAAACGCCGCGCGATCTCACGGGTAATCTCCACATGGGATACCTGATCCGCTCCCACCGGCACCCGACCGGCCCGATAGATCAGTATGTCCGCACTCTGCAGCAGTGGATAGCCAAGAAACCCATAGGTCGCGAGGTCTTTTTCCTTCAGCTTCTCCTGCTGATCCTTGAAGCTGGGAACCCTCTCCAGCCAGCCAAGTGGCGTGATCATCGAGAGCAGGAGATGGAGCTCGGCATGCTCCGGCACCCGCGACTGGATGAACATGGTGGCGGAACCCGGGTTCACACCTGCGGCCAGCCAGTCGATGACCATGTCCCAGACACTGCTTTCAATCGGCAGAGGATCATCATAATGGGTGGTCAGGGCATGCCAGTCAGCCACGAAAAAGAAGCATTCATATTCATGCTGAAGCTTGACCCAATTGGCGAGCACGCCGTGATAATGGCCGAGATGCAACCGGCCGGTGGGACGCATACCGGAAAGCACACGTTGTTCGGGTTCAACGGAACTCAAACCTGACTCCTTAGTGAGGGCTGATCGAAAGCATTATACGGATCAAAGACCGCAAGTTTAACGCCGCAGCACCATTCTCACCAGCCCGGTACCCAACAACGCAAAGGGCCGGTCCCTGAGACCGGCCCCATCCAACATTACAGGCAGCCAGCGGCTTACCAGCCTGCCGCTTCCTTCAGTGCCTTGCCGATCTCCGCCAGGCTGCGCACGGTATGTACACCCGCGTCCTGAAGGGCCGCAAATTTCTCATCGGCTGTCCCCTTGCCACCAGCGATGATGGCACCCGCGTGCCCCATGCGCTTGCCCGGGGGAGCCGTGACACCCGCGATGTAGGAAACCACCGGCTTGCTGACGTTGGCTTTGATATAGGCCGCTGCCTCTTCTTCCGCCGTGCCACCGATCTCGCCAATCATGACGATGGCCTCGGTTTCCGGATCGGCCTCAAAGAGCTCAAGCATGTCGATGAAGCTGGAACCCGGAATGGGATCCCCGCCAATACCTACACAGGTGGACTGCCCAAAGCCGTAATCGGTGGTCTGCTTGACCGCTTCATAGGTCAGGGTTCCAGAGCGGGAAATAATGCCCACTTTGCCCGCCTGGTGAATATGACCCGGCATGATGCCGATCTTGCACTGATCCGGGGTAATCACACCCGGACAATTCGGCCCGATCATCCGTACCCCTTTGCGATCAACATACTCTTTGACATAGAGCATATCGATTGTGGGGATGCCTTCCGTGATACAGACAATCAATTCGATGCCCGCCTCGGCCGCTTCAACAATGGCATCCTTACAGAACGGGGCGGGCACGTAGATGACACTGGCAGTCGCGCCCGTCTTCTCCACGGCATCACGGACAGTGTTGAACACGGGAAGACCGAGATGTTCCGTGCCACCCTTGCCCGGGCTTACACCACCGACCATCTGTGTTCCGTATTCAATGGACTGTTCGCTATGGAAGGTGCCCTGGGCGCCGGTGAAGCCCTGACAGATGACTTTCGTATCCTTGTTGATCAAAACACTCATGCTTCACCTCCCGCAGCGGCGACAACTTTTTCCGCGGCTTCTGTCAGACTGCTTGCGGCAATGATATTCAGACCGCTTTCGGCCAGTTTTCGTGTTCCGTTTTCAGCATTGTTGCCTTCCAGGCGAACCACGACCGGCACTTTGACGCCGACCTCTTCCACCGCGCCAATAATGCCCTCGGCAATCATGTCGCAGCGAACAATCCCCCCGAAGATGTTGACCAGCACCGCCTGTACGGTGGTGTCGGAGAGAATGATCTTGAACGCTTCGGCCACGCGTTCCTTGGTTGCACCGCCACCCACATCCAGGAAGTTGGCCGGCTGGCCGCCGTGCAGCTTGATGATGTCCATGGTGCCCATGGCCAGGCCGGCGCCATTGACCATACAGCCGATGTTGCCTTCCAGAGCGACGTAATTGAGGTCCCATTCGGCCGCGTGGGCTTCACGCTCGTCTTCCTGACTGAGATCACGCATTTCGGCAAGCTGTTTCTGACGATAGAGCGCATTGCCGTCCGCGCCGATCTTGGCATCCAGACAATGGAGATCGCCGGAGCTGGTAATCACCAGCGGATTGATCTCCACCAAGGCCAGATCACGCTCCTCGAACAGACGCGCCAGGCCCAGGAAGATCTTCGTGAACTGCTTGATCTGATCCCCTTTAAGCCCCAGGCTGAACGCAATCTGCCGGGCCTGATAGGGCTGAGCCCCAACCAGAGGATCAACTGCGGCACGCAGGATCTTCTCGGGAGTCTCTTCCGCAACCTTTTCGATCTCGACGCCCCCTTCCGTAGAGGCCATGAAAACGATTCGACGCGAACCCCGGTCCACGACGGCACCCAGATAGAGTTCCTGGTCAATGTCGGTCAGTGATTCCACCAGAATGGTGTTAACGGGCTGGCCCTTGGCATCCGTCTGGAAAGTGACGAGACGCTGCCCCAACCATTGATCGGCAAAGGCCCGGATCTCTTCCTTGCTTTTAACCAGTTTCACGCCACCGGCTTTGCCTCGGCCGCCGGCATGGACCTGCGCCTTGACGACCCAGCCGTCGCCGCCAATCCTGTCAGCAGCCGCAACAGCTTCGTCGGCGCTCTTACAAGGCACCCCTTCGGAAACCGGGAGCCCATACTCAGCAAACAGCTGCTTGCTTTGATATTCGTGGAGATTCATAGATCAAAACCTGTGTTAGTTCAGTAGGAACCGGTTATTTTTTCTTCCGCTTCCGGTTGGCCTTGTGGATTGCCATGCCGTCGACGCCCAGCGCTGCTTCGTGCAGCGATTCAGAGAGTGTCGGATGGGCAAAACACGTCAGCGCAAGATCTTCGGCACTGGAGCCGAATTCCATGGCAATCACACCCTGCGCAATCAACTCGGATGCCTGGTGCCCCACAATGTGGACCCCCAGAACCCGGTCTGTCTTTTCGTCAGCAATCACCTTGACCAGCCCTTCAGGCGCGTTTGCCGCCATGGCCCGGCCATTGGCCGCAAAGGTGAAGGTTCCGACCTTATACGCCTCACCTTCGGCCTTCAGCTCTTCCTCGGTGCGCCCCACCCAGGCCAGTTCGGGGTGGGTGTAGATAACATTGGGAATGCAGTCGTAATTGACCTCGGTAGCCTTGCCGGCAATCCGATCCATGACCATGATGCCCTCTTCCGAGGCCTTATGGGCGAGCATCGGACCACGCACCACATCACCCACGGCATAGACCCCCGGTACGTTGGTTTCACAGTCATCATTAACGAAAACAAAACCACGCTCATCCAGGTCCACACCGCTATCTGATGAGAAGAGCTTTTCAGTATTCGGCGTTCGCCCAACGGCGACAATCAGGCGGTCACACTTGAACTGCTGCTCCTTGCCGTCACTGTCTTCGTAGGTGACATACACCAGATTGCGCTTGACCTCCGTCTTGGTCACCCGGGCCTTGAGCTTGATATCAAGGCCCTGCTTGCGGAAGTGCTTGAGCGCGTCCTTGGCAATGGTCTGATCCACCGTTCCCAGGAAGCTCTCCTGAGCCTCAAGAATCGTTACCTCGGAGCCCAACCGCGACCAGACACTGCCCAGTTCCAGCCCAATCACCCCTGCCCCGATAACACCCAGGCGCTTGGGTACATCATCGAACTCAAGAGCTCCGGTACTGTCCACAATCTTGTTGTCGGTCAGCGGCGCCGGGGGGATCTCGATCGGACGCGAGCCCGTGGCGATGATGATGTTCTCAGCGCTGTAGGTCGTGGTTTTCCCCTTGGCATCGGTTACTTCAACCTGCTTGCTGTTGAGCACCCGCCCCCAACCCTGGATGGATGTCACGCCGTTGGACTTGAACAGCCCGGCGATACCACCGGTGAGATTGCCAACAATCTTCTCTTTATGGCTCATCATCTGAGCCACATCCACGTCCAGCTTGCCAACCTTGAGGCCCTGATGGTCAAAGCCGTGTTTGGCTTCCTCGTATTTATGGGAAATTTCCAGCAACGCCTTGGAGGGGATGCAGCCCACATTCAGGCAGGTTCCACCCAGCACCTGCTTACCGCTGTCATCCTGCCAGCCTTCGATGCAGGCCACCTTCAGCCCCTGCTGCGCCCCACGTATGGCGGCGACATAGCCACCAGGACCCGAGCCAATGACAATCACGTCGTATTTATCGGCCATAATCAATCCCGTTTCCTTTTCACAAACTGTTTACTCGACGTCCTGAAACCGTCGGGTTACACGTCGAGGAGAATCCGTGCCGGGTCCTCAAGCAACTCCTTGATGGTGACCAGGAACTGGACCGCATCCTTTCCGTCAATCATGCGGTGGTCGTAGGACAGCGCCAGATACATCATTGGCAGCACAACAACCTCACCGTTTACCGCCATGGGCCGCTCCTGAATCTTGTGCATCCCCAGAATCGCTGTCTGAGGCGGATTCAGAATCGGCGTCGACAACAGGGACCCGAAAATACCACCGTTCGTGATGGTGAAGGTGCCACCCTGCATATCCTCAATGGCCAGCTTGCCATCCCGTGCCTTCTTGCCGTACTCAGTGATGCCCTTTTCCACATCGGCAACCGACAGCGCATCGGCGTCACGCAGTACCGGCACCACCAGGCCACGATCCGTTGACACGGCAATACCGACATCCTGGTAGCCGTGATAGACCATATCGTTGCCATCAATGGAGGCGTTGACCGCGGGGAAGCGTTTCAATGCCTCAACGGCGGCCTTGACGAAGAATCCCATGAAGCCCAGTTTAATGCCGTGACGTTTCTCAAAGGTGTCTTTGTAATCCTTGCGGATATCCATGATGGGCTTCATGTTGACTTCGTTGAAGGTGGTCAGCATGGCCGTATCACGCTGCACCTCCACAAGTCGCCGGGCGATGCTTGCCCGAAGCCGCGTCATGGGAACACGCTTTTCTGGCCGCTGCCCCTCCGGCATTGAAGTGGCCGGGGAGGCCGCCTCACCTGCGCCACTGGCGGGTGCAGAAGGTGCCGCTTCCGGCTCCTGACTGCCCTGCTCGAGATGGCGCAGCACATCTTCTTTCAGGACGCGACCACCGCGCCCCGTGGCCTCAACGCGGGAAGGGTCAATCCCCTTTTCCTCGGCCAGTTTTTTGGCTGCGGGGCTGACAATCCGGTCTCCGCCATCATCAGACGCGGGCTCTTTCTGCTCCGGTTCCTTTGCTTCTTTGTAAGGCGCT
>SLIH01000177.1 GCA_007135745.1 Halomonas sp.
TATGAAGCTATGGGTGTTCTTGATCGCCAGCTGGAATTTCTGCCCGAAGATGAACAACTCAATGAACGTCAGTTGGAGGGACGCGGGCTGACGCGGCCGGAACTCTGTATTCTGGCTGCCTACGTTAAATCCGATCTCAAACAGACACTGAACGCCAGTACCCTGTCCATTGATCCGGTTGTGGCCGATACCATTCGAAGCGTTTTTCCTCCCCAGCTTGCCAAGCGTTTTGGTCAGGAGCTGCAGCAGCACCAGTTGCGCTCGGAGATTGTTTCCACCCGCATAGCCAACGAGATGGTTAACTTTATGGGCATTACCTTCGTTGAGCGTCTCCAGCAGTCGACCGGCGCCCCTGTTGAATCCATCGCGATGGCCTATCTGATTGCCAGGGAAATATACTCATTCCAGGATTGGTGGGAGAAAATCGAGAAGCTCGACTATCAGATTCCTGCGGAAGTGCAGATGGGCGTGTTCGGGGAGTTGATGCGCCTGGTGCGGCGCGCCACACGCTGGCTTTTGCGTAATCGTCGAAGCGAGATGAACATTCACACCAACCGGGAATGCTTTCGTGATGACATTGATCGGATCGCTGGCAATATTCCGGACTATGTGGGAGAGCAGGCAGCGGCTGAGTGGCGCCAGCGCCACGCGCTTCTTACCGAGCAGGGTATCCCGGAAGACATTGCCGGGGTGGTGGCCGGAAGCGGCTATCTCTACTCAGCCCTCGGTATTGTGGAGGCCTGTGAAGAGACCGGACGCAATCTTCGCGAGGTGGCCCGGTTCTACTACGCCGTCGGTGAGGCGCTTGAGCTGGAATGGTTTGCCAACGCCATCTCTGAACTCAAGCCGGAAACGCACTGGCAGGCATTGGCCAGGGAGAGCTTCCGTGAAGACCTGGACTGGCAGCAACGCGCGATTACAAGCGGTATCCTTCGCTGTGCCTCCGGCGCTGAGGATCTTGATCACTGTCTGGCCGCCTGGCAACAGGAGCACGAAGGTTTGATCCAGCGCTGGCACGCCGTTCTGGCGGAACTCCGGGCTCAACCGGCTCCGGAGTACGCCATGTTCTCGGTTGCGTTACGTGATCTGCTCGATCTGGCTCAGAGTACCATTCATGTCGGAATTGACGGTTGATAAAGAATGGTTTGATATCCTCCTGGTATCGTGGACAATTATCGTCTATCACAGATTCCGGGGAGGTTAGGTAATGCGGGTTTTGAGCGAGCTGTTTGATCATAACCGCCAATGGGCTGAGCGCATAAAGCAGGAAGATCCCGGTTTTTTCGATCGTCTCAAGAATCAACAGAGCCCTGAATTCCT
Organism: Halomonas sp.; assembly: GCA_007135745.1. GTDB lineage: Bacteria > Pseudomonadota > Gammaproteobacteria > Pseudomonadales > Oleiphilaceae > Halospina. The sequence continues at coordinate 1,321 of SLIH01000177.1, forward strand.
CTGGATTGGGTGCGCCGATAGCCGTGTACCTGCCAACCAGATTGTGGATCTGGCGCCGGGAGAGCTTTTCGTTCACCGCAATGTCGCCAATGTCGTGGTTCACACGGACTTCAATTGCCTCTCGGTACTGCAGTATGCGGTGGAAGTCCTCCGCGTGCGCCATGTGATGGTGGTGGGACATTACGGATGCGGGGGCGTTCGGGCGGCCCTGGAGGGGGAAGGTTCCGGCCTCATCCGTAATTGGCTGCGCCATGTGCGTGATGTCTACGACAAGCACGAAGACCAGCTGGTATCGCTCGACAGCGAACAGGCGCGATTCGACCGCCTGTGTGAACTCAACGTCATGGAGCAGGTGTTGCATGTGTGCCAGACGAGCACCGTACAGGATGCCTGGGCGCGGGGGCAGAGCCTGTCGGTCCATGGCTGGATCTATTCGGTGGCGGACGGGCTGCTGCGCGATCTGGATGTCTGCATGACCAGCGCCGATGAAATGGGGGATATCTACGCTAAGGCAGTGGGCGCTACGCCGTCTTCTCCTGCCAGATCGTGACCCGGTTGCGTCCGCCTTCCTTGGATTCATAGAGCGCCTTGTCAGCCTGTGATAACCAGGTGAGGTAATCCGCAATCTTCTCATTGAGTTCGGCGATGCCCAGACTGATCGTAACGGTGATTGGGCCCTCGCTGGTATCGACGGTCGTGGACTCCACGGCCTTGCGTACGCGTTCGGCGAAAATCAGGGCCCCGTTCTGATCCGTTTCCGGGAGAACCACTCCGAATTCCTCGCCTCCGTAACGTCCGGCGATGTCGGTCTGCCGAAGATTGTCCTGCAGCAGGGCGGATACTACCCGCAAAACCTCGTCGCCGGGCTGATGACCGTATGTGTCATTAACATGCTTGAAGTGGTCAATATCGAACATGATGACGCAGCAATCGCCATGATAGCGACGAAACCGCTCGAATTCGTTTGCCAATAGTGATTCCCAGGTCCCGCGGTTGAGCAGGCCCGTGAGGCGATCGGTCTGGCTGAGCTGTTCCAGCTGCGCATTGGCCCGCTCCAGTTTGAGTCGGCTGCTGGCCGTGTCGGTTACGTCATAGATCAGCAGGCAAACGTGCTCAATGGCACCGGTGGCGCTTGAAAGCGGGCTGAAGGTGATGTTCTGGTACATGTAGGGTTCGGTACCGGTGACAGGGCGATTGTTCCGAAAACGGAACAGGTAGGGCCGTTGCTCCCAGGTCGTGAAGGTTCGGGTGTTGAGCAGTAGAACGGATTCCACCTTGCGCCTAAGCCAATGCTCTGGAATATCCGGAAAGGTTTCGAAAATGGATTGATCACGGGCTTTGCTGGCGGTAATACCGCTGTGGTTCTCCATGAAACCATTCCATACCTTGATCCTGTATTCGCGATCAAGGACCACAAGGCCGACTTCAATGGTCTGAAGCATGTCCATGATCCAGTGCAGTTCATGGATGTCATTCATGCTCTCGTTCATATTCCTGTCTCATTCCATGATGTATTCAATGCGCTGTTGGAGCGCAGGAATGGCGTCTTCGGCGAACAGCAAAAGCAGATCACATTGGATATCCTGGTTCTCCAGGGCGTAATTGAGCTCGATGGCGAGCATCCGGTCCCAACTCTGACTGTTGTGCTCCAGTAAGTCGCCAATCAGAACATGGGTTCCAAGTACGCTTGGGTGGCTGACGCCAAAATTGATATCCAACTGGCGACCCAGTCCGCTCAGAAAAGCCCCCACAAGGATGCTGGACATGTCCATGAGGACTTCGATGTGCCGGTTGGTGTCTTCGTCGGGATCATGACCAAGCAGTTGGGACATTCTCTCAACCCGACTGTCGCTGAAAAGCAGCAATGCCTCGCCGGCGACCCCGGAGCCTATGAACCCCTGGCAGACGCCAGACCAGCTGTCCTCACTGTCGGCTATGGACAATGCCATGCGCAACTCCGTGGGTTCCAGGGTGTTAACGCGCGGAATGGGGAGCTCGACGAAAACATCGAGCAGCCGAGCGAGGAGGTCGCCGGCCTGTCCCATTGCGACATTGGACATCTCACCAAGTGCTTCCATCCAGGTTACCGTGCCGGCTTCTTCGCTGCGCGAATGTGTTGGCGAAGGTGAATCTGTCGACTTTTCAGCAGGTACGTAAAGTCCGTAGCGCGTGAGAAGCTCAAGCAGCGCTTCGGGATCGGTTGGCTTTCTAATGAAATCGATGGCGCCGAGCTTTTTCACCCGCTCTCGGGCCTCGGGTTGTACGTCGCCGGAAACCACAACAACAAGGGCTGGAAGTTCTTCCTCGTAGATGGTTTGAAGCACGCCATAACCGTCAAGACCGGGCATGTTGAGATCCAGAAAAACCACCTCACCCCTGCCGTTGCGTACTTCTTCAAGGCATTGTTCACCCTCGACGGCGAAGGTTAGTTCAATGTCCCAGTCCTCCGGCAGAGCCCGCGCCATCTGTTTGCGAGCCATCCCGGAATCATCACAGATTACCACTGGTGTGGTCATTGCAGGACGGTCTCCCGGTTTCCTCACGTCCTGTGCTGTTGTGAGATTCAGAGCAGGATACACCCTTCCATGAACTGGCTATCCTGATTTGGGTTCGCTGGCGAAGGTAAAAATTTTGCCCCTGCCGCATCATATCGTTGCAGAATGCAAGCGAGTATAGCAGTGCGAGAAGGAGTTGCCAGTGCCGGTGAACCATAAGGCGTGCAGTCTGGTACAATGTACTAAGTAATGGCGGCTGTATCGGTCGTTGTCGAATGCAGGTTAGGGGGACGCGTGGCGTTTGATGCAAATCGCGGTGCTTTGATCCGGGAAAAGCTTACGCTTGCCCAACAACTGGTCCGAGTTCTGGAAGAGACGCGGGAAACCAGTCTGCCTGTGACTAACGAGGCCCTGCTTCAGGGGGCTGTAGCACTGCTGGGCGAGGGGCGTGAAGCCTTCCTGGTGCTGATTGGGCAGGTCTATGGCGCTTCTTTTCCGGAGGAACGGCCATCTCTGCGATCACTGAAGGAGCAATTGGGGGAAGATAACGGCGATCTCCAGATCCTGGATTCGCTGAAACATGACTCCGACAGCTGGTGGAGCCAGCTGGAAAGCTTGCTTGACACACAACGCAGTGTGCGTGCAGGCAGGAGGCAGCCGCAGCAATCAGAGCTCATTGCGGTAGCCCATGCAGGGGAGCCCAGTCGTTCCCCTGATGTGATAGGTCGCTTGATCCAGGGATTTCGCAGGCACCTTGAAGAATTTACGGAACGTCACCATGAATGGTAGCGTCTCCTCCTTCAGAGCAGCGGCTGTGTAAAAAGCGGATGCTTTGCAGGCAATCAACGGGAAATCGGGACAGACCGGTTTCGAGATATTGCGATAAAGGCGTAATTTATGCCCACATCATTTTTGGAAATTGTTCAGTTGCCCAGTGGCGAGTTTGCGCTGCGACGGGCGGACGATGAAAGTACCCCTCTGGTAAAGATCCGATTCTCCAGAGAGGCGCGGGAGATGCTTCAGGACAATGACCTGGCCGTGGCCAAGGCAATGATCACTGCCGGTATTGAGGCAGCGGGTAACCTGAATGACGAAGCGGCGGAATTTGATATCGAGGATGAAGATGACATGCCGCCTGCCTACAATCAGACCGTTCACTGAGCCACGCTATTCGTGTTTCTCTTGTTTGATTCAGCGTTGACGCAGAATGACCCCGTGGCTGTGCCCTTGAACAGAGGCCTTTTCCAGCTCGCACAGTTGCTGCGTTGAAAGTTTGTGGGTCCACAGAACCACCGCGTGACAGGTGCCCGCTGCCAGTGCTCGCCGCGCCAGCTCCTGGGCACTGTGTTGGGCTGAGGAGCGCAGGATCAACAGCTGGTGCTGGACGATGCCATGATGCTGTTGCCATCGCTGAACCAGGGCCGTGGGCGGATCGATCCAGGCCAGCCAGCGTTCTTCCTGGTTGAGCTGAGTCAGCATGGGCAGGAGCAGCTGAAAGTTTTCCACCTGCGAGGCAGGTAGAATGATCTCCGTAACGTCCGGCTGCGCACCTTCGTTGGGCATTGTGGAATGTACACCGCCCGAAGCAACGAGGTTATGGGCTTTCCTTGCGGTTCCCGTGCGGGCGGGTGTAAGACTCAACTGTTCCATGGCAGCATTCCCCTTGATTGTTTAATGGTGGGGCTCAGTGAAGATCCCCGCGACGGATGACGCCGACCCCGAGACCTTCAATTTCCAGCGGCGATTCCCGCAAATCGACCTCGATGGGGTCGAACTCGGGATTCTCGGCTATAAGCCAGACCTGATGGCCTTCGCGCCGGAATCGTTTGACGGTTACCTCGTCCTCAAGTCGTGCAACCACGATCTGCCCATTGTGTATGTCCTGGGTGCGATGCACCGCCAGCAGGTCGCCATCGAGGATGCCCACATCCTGCATGCTCGTACCACGTACCCTCAGGAAGTAGTCTGCCGCCGGAGAGAAAAAACCGGGCTCCAACGTGCAGTAATCTTCAATGTTTTCCTCCGCGAGGATCGGATTACCGGCGGCAACCTGGCCAACGATGGGGATGCCCGGATCTTCGGGCTCCTCCGGCAGGCGTATACCACGGCTTGCCCCCGGGACCATCTCGATGGCGCCTTTGCGGGCCAGGGCCCTGAGGTGTTCCTCCGCGGCATTGGCGGAACGGA
>SLIH01000068.1 GCA_007135745.1 Halomonas sp.
AAGAAGTTGGTCACTGTTCTGGTGTCCCTGTCACTGATCGTGGTTTTTTCCCTGAGTGCACAGGCAGGATCCATCGAAGTTGAAGGGGTCATGTTGCCAGAGACGCTCGAAGTGGGAGAGCACGAACTGATATTCAATGGCGCCGGGAAACGCTCCCGCTGGATGATGAGCGTCTATGTATCGGCACTCTATCTTACCGAGCCGTCATCCAATGCCCGGGAGATCATTGAAAGTGACGAGGCCAAGGCGATCACGCTTCGCATTACCTCCGACCGCATAACCCGGGAACGGATGATCAACAACATAGAAGAAGGTTTTGAGTTGGCCACGGGGGGAAACACTTCGGCCATTCGGGCCCCCATTGATCAGCTCCTGTCGGCTTTTGACAGGGAGATTGAGGATGGCGATTGGGTTGAGCTTTTGTATCTTCCGGAACGGGGTGTCCTCGTTCGACACAACGATGAGGAAGTCGGGCAGGTTAAAGGAGAGCCGGAATTTCGTGAAGCTCTGTTTGCCATCTGGCTTGGCGAGGATCCCGGTTCAGAAACGTTGAAGAAAGAGATGCTGGGAAAATAGGCGGCCTATGTATCAAGGTAGTCTTCCTTGCTCCTGAATTCGCACAGATCCTCGATAACACAACTGCCGCACCGAGGCTTGCGAGCGATGCAGGTGTAGCGGCCATGGAGGATAAGCCAGTGGTGGGCATCCTTCAGGTACTCTTTCGGAACAAGTCGAAGCAGTTTGTCCTCCACGGCCCGCACCGTCTTTCCCGGGGCAATGCCCGTGCGGTTTGATACCCGGAATATATGGGTATCCACCGCCATGGTGGGTTGATCGAAGGCCGTGTTGAGCACCACATTGGCCGTCTTTCGGCCCACGCCGGGCAGCGCTTCCAGATCCTTGCGGTTATCCGGGACCTCCGAGCCATGCTTTTCCACCAGGGCCCGACAGGTCTTGATGATATTCTCTGCCTTGCTGTTATAGAGTCCGATGGTCTTGATGTACGCCTTTAGACCCTCCACACCGAGCTCGAGAATGGCCTCCGGGGTATTGGCTACCGGATACAGCCTGGCGGTGGCCTTGTTGACCCCGACATCCGTGGCCTGGGCCGACAGGATCACGGCCACCAGCAGTTCAAACGGAGTGTTGTAGTTGAGTTCCGTGGTCGGTTCAGGATTGGCGGCCTTCAGGCGTTCAAAGATCTGTGCTCGTTTCTGTCTGTTCATGAGATATTTCCGGTAACACGAACCCGTTTACTGCCAGCCTCTGTGGCCGGGCTGGTGGCGGCGCGGTGCTTCTCGATGCGTGCATCGATCAGATTCTTGAGGGCAATCAGCAAACCCAGCCCAATAAAGGCGCCCGGGGGCAGAACGGCCAGGAGCATGTCGTTGTAATCAGGGAAAACAACCCATTCCCAACCGCGCGCCATTTCCCCGAAAAGCAGGTGCATATTGGTGAAAAGCGTACCCTGTCCAATCAGTTCCCGCATGCCGCCGAGTAAAACCAGCACCGCCATGAACCCCAGCCCCATCATCAACCCATCCAGTGCCGCGGGCGCCACGGGATTCTTCGAGGCGAAGGCATCGGCCCGGCCAAGAATGGCGCAGTTGGTGACGATCAGCGGTATGAAAATACCCAGAATCTGATAGAGCTCATAGGCGAAGGCCTGCATCAGCAACTCGGTGCAGGTCACGAAGGAGGCAATGATCATCACAAAGGCGGGCAGCCGAACAGACTCCGCGACGTAATGGCGAATCAATGAGACGGAGATGTTGGAGCCCAGCAACACCAGCAGGGTGGCCAGACCAAGTCCCAGGGCGTTGACCACGGTACCGGTGACCGCCAGCAGGGGGCACAGGCCCAGCAGCTGAACCAGGGCCGGGTTGTTGGTCCATAAGCCGTTGCGGGTGATTTCGTTCGCTGGCGCTGTCGCCATGGCGTTATGCTCCTGATGTCATTCCTCGATCTCCGCCCAGGGCAGGGGGGCTTCGCCCAGCAGTGCGGAACGGTGTTCCTGGAAGAAGTCGAGACCCCGGTAGACTGCACGGACCACCGCGCGCGGTGTGATGGTGGCGCCGCTGAAGGCGTCGAACTCGCCGCCATCGGGGCCTACCTGCCAGCCTTCGGGTTCCGGATTGTCCAGGGACCGGCCCTCGAAATCCAGTATCCAGTCACTCTTGCGGCGTTCAATCCCATCGCCCAGCCCTGGCGTTTCCTGATGCCGGATCACACGCACGCCCAGAAGGATGCCGTCGCGATCAATGCCCATGATCAGTTCGATGTCGCCATTGTAGCCATCGGGGGCGTTTGCCGGCAGCACCACCGCCGTGACCTGGCTATCCCTTATGGCGCGCCAGCCGTGATCACCAGCGCTGGAGCGCAGGCGTTCGCTGCGTGGCAGTGGAAAGTAATCGTCCAGCAGTTCGTTGTCATGCGCTTCCGCCGGCACCACCTCCTGCAGGGCCGCGGCCTCGGAGGCACGCCGCTGGTCTTCTATGCGCTCGGCGGTCAGGATCTGGGTCGCGGCAATCAGGCCGGCAGTAATGACCGCGAAGATCGCCAATCCCAGCGCGTTACGCAGCATGGCCTGGGTCAGTGCATTCATGACGGCAGTCCCCGCTTGGGTTTGCTGTGACCGTAGGTGCGGGGCTGGGTGTAGTAGTCGATGAAGGGAACCGTGAAGTTCATAAGCAGAACCGCAAAGGCCACGGCATCCGGGTAAGCCCCCCAGGCGCGGATAATGTAGAGCAGTACGCCGATCCCCGCGCCGTACCAGAGCTTGCCCCGATTACTGGTGGCCGCCGAGACCGGGTCCGTGGCGATGAAAAAGGCGCACAGCATGGTGGCGCCGGCCAATAGATGCATCTGCACCGGGACGGCCTGGTCGGGATCGTGACCAAAAAGCAGGCTCATCAGCGCCAGGCTGGCGAGAAAGCTGAGCGGGATGTGCCAGGTGATGATGCGCTTCCAGATCAGAAAGAGGCCACCGCCAAGAAAGGCCAGATTGACCCATTCCCAGCCGAGGGCCACAAAATCCCCGAACACGGGCTGCTCCCTGAGTGTGGTCGCCAGCTCGGCGCGGATCTCGTTCTTGTAGATATCCAGCGGTGTTGCACCGGTGAAGGCGTCCGGCACCGTTCCGGCAAAGCCGAAAATGTGGCCGAGTGTGGCGATGAAGCCTGGCGGGCTGTCAAGCAATTCCAGCGGTGTTGCCCAGTTGGTGGTCATGGCCACCGGAAACGAGATAAGAACAACGGCATAGCCGACCATGGCCGGGTTGAAAGTGTTGGAGCCCAGTCCGCCATAGAGATGCTTGGCCACCACAATGGCGCTGACCACGGCAATCAGGCTCACCCACCAGGGCGCGAAGGGCGGCAGCGCCAGCCCGAGCAGAAGAGCGGTAACGACGGCGGACCAGTCACGCAGGAAAAAGCCCACCGGGCGTTTACGTAGCCGGAGAATGGCGGCTTCGGTTACGACGGCAACCAGCACGCACCAGAGGACATTGATCAGATACCCCCAACCAAAAAAACTGATCAGCGCGACAAGGCCAGGCAGTGTCGCAGCAACGACCCACTGCATGACGCGGCTGGTACTTGGTGAGGCATGGGTGTGGGGAGAGGTCATTGGGTTTCTCCCTGAGCCTGATTTTGGTTCTCCTGCGCTTCCGCCAGGGCCTCTTCCGCGGCCTTGAGGCGCTGTTCGTTTTTCTCCAGGGCGCGCTCCAGCTTGGGTACCGCCTCAGGGGTCTGCTCCCTGGCTTCGCTCAGGCGTTGGCGGAAACTTTCCACTTTCTCCCGAGCCTTGTCACAGCGTTCGGTGAGGGTTTCCAGGTCGGGTCCGGACGCGGCCGGTGCCGGGACGGCCCCATTGGCATCCTGCTGGGCCTTTTCCTGTTCCCGTCGTTTGCGCTCCGCCGCCTCGGCCCGCGCCCTGCGACGGGCTTCTTTCTCTTCCTTCTCCCGCTCCAATCGTGCCTGGCGCTGCTCAAAGCGGATGCGTGCCCGGTCTGATTTCTCCTGCTCTTCCCGCTGGCGCCGAATATCGCCCTTGGTGTGCTGGTAGTACTGGACCAACGGAATACTGCTGGGGCAGACGTAGGCGCAGGCACCGCATTCGATGCAGTCGAACAGATTGAACTGCTCCGCCTTGTCATATTCCCTGGAGCGGGAGAACCAGTACAGCTGCTGGGGCAGGAGCTCCATGGGGCAGACCTGCTCGCACATACCGCAGCGAATGCAGGCCTGGGCCGGCGGTGGTGGCGGAAACTCCTTCTCCGTTCCGGCAATAATGCAGTTGGACGTCTTGACCAGCGGTACATCCTTCGACGGCAGATTGAACCCCATCATGGGGCCACCCATGATCAACCGGGCCGCGCGTTGTGGCGCGTAACCGGCTTCCGCCAGAAGGTGGCGGATCGGGGTGCCAATCAGCGCTTCCACATTGCCTTCCCGGGTCAGGGCACCTCCCGCCAGGGTGGTGATGCGCGAGATGAGCGGTTCGCCATGGACTATGGCACGGTAAACGGCGGCCGCCGTGCCAACGTTCTGGCAGGTCACGCCAATGTCGGCCGGAATCCCGTTGTGGGGCACTTCCTTGCCCGTGAGCAGCCGGATCAGCTGTTTTTCGCCGCCGGACGGGTACTTGGTGGGTACCACCACCACCTCGATGCGGGTGTCCTTCACGGCCTCCTGAAGCGCGGCGATCGCTTCGGGTTTGTTGTCCTCAATACCGATGAGGCATTCCTCCGGATCCAGAATCCGGGCAATGAGTTCAAGCCCGGAAACAATCTCCCCGGGGCGCTCCTGCATCAGGGACTGGTCGGCGGTTATGTAGGGTTCGCATTCGGCGCCATTCAGAATGAGTGTCTGAATTTTTTGTTTTTCCGATGCCTGCAGTTTGAACCCCGTGGGGAAGCCGGCACCGCCCAGCCCGGCGATGCCGGCGTTGCGGATCCGGCGCAATAAGTCCCGCGCGGTCAGAGTGTCGGGATCGGCGCAGGGGGCCAGCTCCTGCCACTGGTCCTTGCCGTCGGGCTCAATAATCACGCACCAGTCTTTCAGCCCGGAAGGGTGAGGTACCGCATGGGGCGCTATGGCGCGCACGGTCCCGGATGTGGGCGCATGCACGGGCACACTGAGCGCTTCGCCCGAGGACGCCAGCACCTGCCCCTTGAGAACATGCTGTCCGTCCTTCACATGGGCTTCTGCCGGTTCGCCGATATGTTGGTGCAGAGGCACAATAAGCTGCTCCGGCAGAGGGATTTGCCGGATCGGTTCGCCCAGTGATCGGCGCTTGTTCTCCGGGGGGTGAATGCCGCCGGGAAAATCGAATACTTCCCGCATCAGGCTGATGCCCTCCCGGACGACGGATTCCGGTCCGTGGCAATCAACGCAGTAGAGCGTTCGTCGGGTTTGCCCGGGTACCAGCTGCGGATATCGGTTTCTACTGGAACCATATCGATACAGTCAACGGGGCACGGGTCGATGCAGAGATCGCACCCGGTGCATTCGCTTTCGATCACGGTATGCATGTGCTTGGCTGCCCCGAGAATGGCATCCACCGGGCAGGCCTGAATGCATTTGGTGCAGCCAATGCATTCATCCTCCCGGATCACGGCAACGCGCTTGACCTGCTCGGTCCCGTGCTCCGCATCAAGCGGTTCGGGTTCCACATCGAGCAGATCGGCCAGGGCCTGAATGGTGGCTTCACCCCCGGGCGGGCACTTGTTGATCTTGTCGCCGGCAACAATAGCCTCGGCGTAGGGACGACAGCCCGGATAGCCGCATTGGCCACATTGGGTCTGGGGCAGCAGCGAATCCACCTGCTCCACCAAGGGGTTGCCCTCGACACGGAAGCGCACCGAGGCATAACCCAGCAGCGCCCCGAAAACCAGGGCCAGGCCAAGCAGTGCCGCGATGGCGAGGATCAGGTTGGTCCACATACAGCTATCCTCCCGGGCCCATTCAGAGTGTTACCAGGCCCGTAAAGCCC
>SLIH01000020.1 GCA_007135745.1 Halomonas sp.
AACGGGCCGGACTCCCGACCAGCTGGAAATAAGATCCGAGGCACGGAGTTTGGTATCCGGAAAGGCGAAGTCGGCGGCTTCCAGAAGATAATCCAGTTCCCCCTGGTCGAGCACGGCCTCTTTCTGAACATCCGCTTCGTGATCCAGATCTGTGGTCCCGATAACAGTGACCCCTTCCCAGGGATAAACAAAGACCGGGCGACGATCCCGAGGATGGATGAGCGAGAGACTGACCGCCACGGGCAACCTCCAGAAGGGTACTATCAGGTGGCTGCCCCGCAGTGGACGAATAACCTGCTCTGCCCCAAGTTGCGCACGGAGTCTGTCCGTCCAGGCTCCGGTGGCATTGATCACGGCGTGTGCCTGGACTTTCCATTCCCTTGGCGAATCATCCCCTGTGGTTTCACGCAGCAATACGTGGGCCGGGCCTCCGCGCCCGGGTTCAATCTCATCGGCGGAGACATAGTTGACCGCCCGTCCGCCGGCCTCTTCCGCTTCCTGAAGGATCCGCAACACCAGCCTTGAATCATCGGTCACGGCATCGGAGAAGCGGGTTCCGCCCACAAGGTTTTCCCGGTTCAGGCCCGGCAGCCACCGAAGCACGGATTCACCGCGGAAGAATCGACGGGTGTGCCGGGCGGAAAAGAATTCGTAGATCCGCAACAGAAGACCAAAGAGTCCAGGCCCAGGAAACTGGCGCCGGAAGTGGGGCATGATGTAGTAAAGGTTATCCACCAGCCCGGGAACTTCCTTGAGCATCCGCTCCCGTTCGCGCACCGCATCCCGGGTGAGACGGAAATCGCCGCTTGCCAGATAACGCAGGCCACCGTGAACCATTTTCGATGACCGGCTGGATGTGCCCCAGGCATAGTCACGCTGCTCCACAAGCAGGGCCCGATAACCAAAGCGCGCTGCCTCGCGCAGTATGCCGGCGCCGGTTATCCCTCCCCCAATTACAATCAGATCCCAGGGACTGGTGTCACGCTCCAGTACCGCCAGATCACGCTCCCTTTCTTCAGCCATTCCCTTCGGTCTCCTTTCCATCATCCAAAAGCACACCCGGGGCCAGCCTCTTGTCCGGGTCAAAAGTACGCGCCAGCGAATAGAGCGCCTTCATGGCATGGGCACCCTTTTCGACCGGCAGATAGGGGGCGTGATCACGCCCCACCCCATGCTGGTGGCTGATGGTGCCCCGATTGTTGACGATGATTTCCGATGTGGTGCGTTTCAGCCGTTCCCACCGTTTGTAGGTTTCCTCGTAGGAGTCAGCGCAGCGGAAAACGTAGGTGGTGTAAATGCTGCACCCCTGGCTATAGACATGGGAAAGGTGAGTGAACACGTGCACGGCCTCACCTTCCGGCTCGAGACCGTGACGGAGGTTGGATTCAATCTTCTCCATCAACGCATCCACGTTATCCCAGTCCGTGGCCGTTTCGAGGGTATCCACCGCATAGCCTTCCTTCCACAGCGCCTCCCGCAGATAAGGCATGGTGAAGCGCTTGGCTTCCCATTTGCGCCCCAGATAGGTGCCGGTGTAGACCCCCTCGTGCCTGTGGCTTATCGATTTGAGTTCCTTCAGCCCCAGCCGGCATTGGGCTGAGGTACCCGTGAGTCCCACCGTCATCATGCATTTGCCCTGCTCCGCACCCCGGAACGAGAGGTAACGCTCAAGCCCCGCAATCAGTTTCGGGTGCCCTGCCAGCGCCAGTTGCGTCTCTGTCTCCACGGCATTGCTGAGACGCAGCATGGACAGAGGCGTACGGTTCTGAACAAGTGCCCTGGCACAGGTGCGGGCGTGCTTCCAGTTGGGGAAAAACAACACATGAAAGGATTCTTTTTCCGGCACCGGCGTGACCCGAACCTTCACTTCCGTGAGCACGCCCAGGCGTCCCTCGGAGCCGAGAATCATTTCCCGCACGTCCGGCCCAGCGGCGGAAGCCGGGAAGGTCGGAATATTCCAGGTGCCCTCCAGGGTCTCCAGCCGGCCACCGGCGAAAAGCTGCTCAATACGGCCGTAGCGCAGGGATTGCTGGCCGCTGGAACGGCTGACGACCCAGCCGCCTACGGTGGAAAGCTCAAAGGACTGGGGAAAGTGCCCCAGTGTGTAATCCTGGGCAAGCAGTTGCGCCTCCACCAGAGGGCCAGGGGTGCCGGCCCCGAACGTCGCAATCTGACTTTCGGTATCGAGATCAAGCAGACGGCTCATGCGCTCCAGGGAGAGCGTCAGGACAGGGCGGGCAGATTCCGCCGGGTTGATATGCCCGGCGACACTGGTTCCACCGCCATAGGGAATGACGCAGAGATCCTGCTCCCGCGCCCATTGCAGCAGTTCCGCCACCTCGTCGCTGGATTCCGGCAGGGCCACGCCATCCGGGAAGGTACCGAATTCGCCACTGCGCATGGCCAGCCAATCGGGCAGGCTCTGCCCCCGGGCATGACGAACCCGCGTTTCGGCATCTCTTGCTACCAGTCGGTGTTCCGGAAGACGGCTTTCCGGAACCTTCTCACACACCTCCTCCAGCGAGGCGTCAGGCAATGCCCGACCGACTTCCAGGCGCTCTTCGAGAAACCGGGTCCCGTTATCCGGCAATTCCAGCGCAAAGCCGTCATCACCCCAGCCGTTCCAGCGTCGCATCCGCGTACTCCCTGCTTGCTTGTTGACGGCCTGTATTTATACCTATCCTGAAATTAATGTCCAATCCGTCACAGCAGAAGCGTGCGTCATTTCTGCATTTTATAGCGCTCATTATCCGCGCCCGCGGCACAGCCGATCGTTGGGCTGCTGCAGGGCGTTGAGCTGAATTTTATGGGGTGGCCCAGCTGCTTCTGGCGCCCACCCTCGGGACGCGCGACCTCAATGATCATGTTCCGCGCCTGTATCTGCGGGTGCTCACAGGCCTCGCGCAGGCTCAGCACGGGCTCCACGCAGGCGTCCTGGGCGGCGAAGATTTCCTTCCATTGCGCCAATGGCTTCTGCCCAATGGCATCACGCAGGGCCTGTTTGAGCTCCATCTGGTGCTCAGGCTTCGGGCTGAGGCCATAGCCGGCCAGATCCGGACGGCCGATCACTTCGCACAACCGCTTGGTAAACGCAGGTTCCAGGCTACCCACGGAGAGCCAGCGCTCATCCGCTGTACGGTAATAGTCGTAGAAGGCGCCGCCGTTGAGCATTCCCTGTTCGGGTGCCGGTTCTTCACCCCCGGCGAGCCAGGCTGCGCCACTCATGGCATTCAGGGCAAAGGCCGCATCGGTCATGCTCACATCCACGTGCTGCCCTTCTCCGGTGTTCTGGCGATGCACAACGGCCGCAAGAACACCCATAACGGCATGATGGGAACCACCCGCCACGTCAGCCACCTGGATCCCCAGTGGCGGTGGGCCGCTGTCCTTCCGACCGCTGTAGCTGGAAACACCGGAAAGGGCCAGGTAGTTGATGTCGTGTCCGGCCCGCTCCCGATAGGGTCCCGTCTGGCCATAGCCGCTGATGCTGCAGTAGATCAAGGCCGGGTTTTCCGCCTTCAGGCTTTCGTAATCCAGCCCCAGGCGGGCCATTACGCCCGGGCGAAACTGCTCAATAACAATATCAAAATCACGGACCAGTGATTTCACCTGCTCAATGGACTCGGCCTGCTTCAGATCGAGCGTGATGCTCTGCTTGCCCCGATTGAGATACGCGTGCGCCGTGGACGTGCCGCCATCGTGGGGAGGAATCATACGGGTCATATCCATGCGATCGGGCGACTCCACGCGCAAAACCTCCGCGCCCATATCCGCCATCATCATGGTGGCATAGGGTCCCGGCAACAACGTGGTAAAATCAAGAACTCGCAAAGTAGTCAGAGGTCCGCTCATGGGTACTTTCCTGTGGTCATGGGTTGGCACTACCATAGCGAACTCGGGTTCGTCAGCACAGCTGCCGAACACACCATCGGCGTTGGCCGATTCGCTCAGAAAACCGCAGAACACTTATCATGGCCAAACTGACTGTCTCCCGTCATTTTGTGGAAGCCGCTCTTGCCGGCGCCAGAAAACAGGGATATGACACGGACCAGATGCTCCGCGATGCGGGAATCGAGCCGGAACGCCTGCAGACGGAGAAGGCCCGGGTGACCGGTTCCCAGTATACCCGTCTGATGCAGGTGATCTGGGCGACCATGGAAGATGAGTTCATGGGCTTCGCGCCCAGACGCAGCCGTCCCGGCACCTTTGCCACCCTCTGCCAACTGGTCATCCACTGCCACAACCTGGAATGTGTTCTGCGCCGGGCACGCCAGTTCTATGGTCTGTTCGACGACACCATAACCCTGGCGCTGCGTTACGAGGGTGAACACGTGGCAATTGAGCTCAGGAGTGAGCACCCGCTGGACGACCCCTATCATTTTCTGCAGGAATCGCTGCTGGTGATCTGGCACCGGCTCTGTTCCTGGCTGATTGGTCAGGGCATTCCGTTGGACGAGGCCTATTTCAACTATCCGGAACCGCCCCACGTCGGCGAGTACCGGAGCATTTTCCATTGTCCGCTGTTTTTCAACCGGTCGCGTACCGGCCTACGCTTTCGTCGCGAATACATGCGCCGCCCGGTGATCCGCGACGAGCTGGAGATGAAACAGTTTCTGGAAACCTCACCGGCCGACCTACTGGCCCGCCCGGACGACCGCAACAGCTACACGGCCCAGATCCGCGCCATCATCGGACGTGATTTCCGGGACCGCATTCCCGAGTTCGACCGCATTGCGGAACAGCTGAACATGAGCCCACAGACATTACGCCGCCGCCTGAAGGCCGAAAACACCTCTTTCCAGGAGATCAAGGACAACCTACGCCGGGATATCGCCATCTATCACCTGAGCCGCGGAGACCAGGCCATTAACGACATTGCCTATCTGGCCGGCTTTGCGGAGACCTCGACGTTTCATCGGGCGTTCAAGAAATGGACGGGGATGACGCCGGGGGCTTTTCGGGAGGCGAAGGAGTAGGGGGCGAGTTACAAGTTGCAAGTCTCAGGTTGCAGGTGGTGCTCACCTGAGACTTGAAACTTGCGACCTGTAACCCCTTTAAATCGACTGCGTGCGGGCGATTTAAAGGAAAATTCCCGGTCCTGTCACGCCTTGCGTTGGCGTTTCTGTTCGTAGAGGCGCTGGTCGGCGTGGCGCAGGAGGCTTTGGCTGTCGTTGAGGCCGGGTTGTTCGTTGCCGGCGGCGCCGAGACTGAATGACACCGGAATATTGTAATTGCCCCACTCCATGGAATTCTCCAGAAAATGGTTCTGAAGACGCTCACCGATTCGGGCGGCATCCTTAAGGCCCTGGTTGGGCAGAAGAATCACGAATTCGTCGCCCGCAAAACGGAAGATCACATCGTCCTCGCGCAGAAGCCTCTGCAGTTCCTGAGCCAGAAAACGCAGATAGGCATCGCCGCAGTCATGTCCATGGGTGTCGTTGACCTGCTTGAAACCGTCGCAGTCTATGAAAAGCAGTGAGAGGGGCTGGCCATAGCGCTGGGAGCGGCTGAGTTCTTTCTGCAGAACCGCTTCCATCTCGCGGCGGTTACGCAGACCAGTGAGGTGATCGCGTGTCGCCAATTGACTGAGCTGCTCCCGGGCCCAGCTGCTGTCCAGGCCGATGGAAGCTTTCACAGCCAACTGCTGGAGGAAGAAGGACTCCATTTCCGGACTGTAGCGGCCTTCGTTCACAGACCCCAGCACCAGCGCGCCAATCACACGGTCATCCATGATCAGCGGGAGTACGGCCATGCTGCGGATTCGCTCCTTCCATGCGCCCGGTATCATATTGTGATAGTGCCTGGCCGCACTGATAAGGACCGGTTCCCGACTGTTACCGGTCAGGCGCATGTAATCCACGGTGGGCATACGGAGAACCAGGCTCAGGGCGCCCTGCTCTTCGAGTGTCTCCTGAATGCGGTCATTGGATTCAATATCCGTCAGGATCAGCCATACCTCATCCAGCGCGAAGCGTTCGCGCACATTGTC
>SLIH01000316.1 GCA_007135745.1 Halomonas sp.
GACACAGTCGTCCAGACCCGCCTCACGAAACGCCTCAAGAACAGCCTGTACCTGATCGGATGCCACCTGGATCACTGCCCCAAGCTCTTCGTTGAAAAGCTCCCGAACCAGGTGTTCGCGCTCTTCAAGCAGGCTGTCCAGATTCACGGTTATACCGGTGCGCCCAGCAAACGCCATTTCACAGAGTGTGGTGAAGAGTCCACCATCGGAACGGTCGTGGTAGGCCAACAGGCGTCCATCACGATTAAGGGACTGAATGGTGTGGAAAAAGGAGCTGAGAAGTTGCGGCTCATTCACGTCAGGAGTGACAGCGCCCATGGTGCTGAACACCTGGGCCAACGCGGAGCCACCCAAGCGGTTCCTCCCTGCGCCCAGATCAATCAGAAGCAGCTCGGATTCCGCCACATCCCGCTGCAGCTGGGGGGTCAGCGTCCGGCGAATGTCTGTTACCGGGGCAAAACCGCTGATTATCAGGGAGAGAGGCGACGTTACGCTGCGCTCGCGTCCCTTCTCGTCATCCCAGACGGTCTTCATGGACATGGAATCCTTGCCCACGGGGATGCTGATTCCCAACTGCGGGCAAAGCTCCATACCGACGGCGCGCACCGTTTCGTAAAGATTCTCGTCTTCACCGGGGTGGCCTGCGGCCGCCATCCAGTTGGCTGAGAGCCGGATATCCCCGATCCTTTCAATAGACGCGGCCGCCAGGTTGGTTACCACCTCCCCCACGGCCATACGGCCCGAGGCGGGCGCATCGATGCAGGCCAACGGGGTACGCTCACCCATGGCCATGGCCTCACCTTTGAAGCCATTGAATGATGAGGCCGTTACCGCCACATCGGAAACCGGAATCTGCCAGGGCCCGACCATCTGATCCCGCGCCACCAGCCCAGTAATCGATCGATCCCCAATGGTGATCAGAAAACTCTTGCTTCCCACCGAAGGCAGCTGCAGAACGCGCCTGGCGGCTTCGGCGGCATCAATCCCCCGGGTATCGAATACCGGTTTGGTAAAGGTTGCACGATTAATGCTGCGGTGCATTCTGGGTGGCTTCCCGAAGAGCACCTGCATGGGCAGATCAACAGGCTGGTTGCCAAAGTAGGAATCGGAAACCGTCAACTGGTGTTCCTCAGTTGCTTCCCCGACAACCGCATAGGGGCAGCGCTCCCGTCGGCAGATGGCATCGAAGCGGTCCAGATTCTCTGGCGCCACCGCCAGCACGTAACGCTCCTGGGATTCGTTGCACCAGATCTCCAGAGGCGACATGCCCGGTTCTGCATTGGGTACGTCGCGAAGCTCAAAACGTCCACCACAGCCACCGTCCTTGACCAGCTCCGGCAAGGCATTGGAAAGCCCCCCGGCGCCCACATCATGAATGAAGCTTATGGGGTTGGCCTCCCCCATCTGCCAGCAGCGGTCAATCACCTCCTGGCAACGGCGCTGTATTTCCGGGTTTTCCCGCTGCACCGAGGCAAAATCCAGATCCTCCGCACTGACTCCCGAATCCATTGAAGAAGCCGCCCCACCACCAAGGCCGATCAGCATGGCGGGACCGCCCAGCACAATGAGCTGAGCGCCGGGCTCTATCTCGGTTTTCTCAACATGCTCAGCCCGAATATTCCCCATACCGCCAGCGATCATGATGGGCTTGTGATACCCCCTGATCTCTTCTCCAGCCGCACCGGCAACCGACTGTTCAAAAGTGCGGAAATAGCCAGCAAGATTGGGACGTCCGAATTCGTTGTTAAAGGAAGCGCCGCCTATGGGGCCATCGATCATGATCTCCAATGGGCTGGCCATGCGTCCGGGGCGCCCGTTGTCAATTTCCCAGGGCTGCTCAAACCCTGGAATACGCAGGTTGGAAACGGTAAAGCCAGTCAGACCTGCCTTGGGGCGCGCGCCCGTGCCAGTGGCTCCTTCATCGCGTATCTCCCCGCCAGAGCCTGTAGCAGCCCCCGGATAGGGAGAAATAGCCGTCGGATGGTTATGGGTTTCCACCTTGATCAGAACGTGGATGTCTTCTTCACGGTACCTGTACCGCTGAGATGACGCCTCAGGGAAAAAACGTTCGCCCCGATGACCGGCAAATACAGCGGCGTTGTCCTTGTACGCGGACAGTACCCCTTCGCCACTGAGTTGGTTTGTGTTGCGGATCATGGCAAACAGGGACTTATCCTGGGCTTCTCCCTCAATGTCCCACGAGGCGTTGAAAATCTTGTGGCGACAGTGTTCCGAGTTGGCCTGGGCGAACATCATCAGTTCGACGTCCGTGGGATCGCGCTCCATCCCGGCAAATGACTCCACCAGATAATCGATTTCGTCTTCCGCCAGTGCCAGCCCCAGGGTTTCATTGGCCGAAACCAGTGCTTCACGCCCCTGGGCCAGAAGCGGCACGGCTCCCAGCGGCCTGGGCGCCTCTTCATTGAACAGGAGCTCGGCGCCAGCCATCTCATGGAATACCTGCTGGGTCATGCGGTCGTGAAGAAGCGCCGCAACGGCCTCACGCTCTTCCAGTTTCAGCTTGCTGCCCGATCGCACGTAGTAGGCAATGCCCCGCTCCACTCGGCGGACCTGCGTTAATCCGCAGTTATGAATAATGTCTGTCGCCTTGCTCGACCAGGGGGAAATGGTGCCGGCTCTGGGAACCACCAGAAAGAGCACACCGTCTGTAGGCTCAACAGATACTTTTGGACCATAGGTAAGCAGGCGGTTGAGGACATCCAGATCTTCTTCCGCCAGTTCTTCGGATACATCAACGAAATGCATGAACTCCGCGTAGAGCGACTCTATCTGCGGACAGGCGGCGCGAATCCGGTCCAGCAGATTGTCACGACGAAAAAGGGATAAAGCAGGGGCACCGCGCAGTTCCAGCATGAGAGTTGTTGCCTCGTACGATGGGGTAAAAAGCAGAGCGCGTATGATACTTAAAACACCTCGATTGATACAGATGCAGTTGCGCCCCGGATAAGAATGGATGAGACATGGCCCCCAATCAAAGGGCGCGATTTTACGTAAACTCAAATAGGTCAGGGTAACTACTGATTGACTATTTACCAGCCAATCAGGATGATCAAAAACTATGCAGAAACGACTTTTCACCTGGGAGAAGTGGCCACTGAGCCCGGCCATCCTCATCCTTGTGGCCACGCTGATCCTCGCCGCATGCTCCCAGCCAACTTCCCTTGAACGCATACAGCAGGAGAACGTGCTTCACGTCGTCACCTTCCCTGCCTCGACGGTGTATGTGGAAGAAAACGGAAAAGCTTCGGGATTTGAATACGAACTTGCCCAGCTCTTTGCCGAGCATCTTGGTGTGGAGCTTCGCCTCGAGGTCGTAGAGGAACTCCCGGAACTGTTCAGCCGGCTGAATGACGGCCATACCCATTTCGCGGCCGGAGGGCTGGGCATTGATCACACCCTGGAGACTCGCTATCGCCTGGGGCCTACCTACACGCGTACACGACCGGTTGTGGTATACAACTCCGACAACGGTCGCCCCGGGAAACTCTCTGACCTCGCAGACCGAACGGTCGCGGTGCGCAGCGGCGGCCCCCTCGAGCATGCACTGCACCGGGTTTCTGAAACCATCCCGTCTATCAATTGGGAGCTGCGCGAGGATCCCGATCCAACGGAACTATTGCACCAACTCAACGAAGGATACCTCGACGTTGCCATTGTGAGCGAGAACGCTCTGAGCATGAATCAGGTTTTTTTCCCCAAGGTCCACAAAGCCTTCCCTCTGGCCAGCCCGCAGCCCGTGGCCTGGCTATTCCCGGCTGATACGGATGACTCACTCATGATGGAGGCCCGGGCCTTCTTCCAGGAAATCCGCAGAAACGGCGTTCTGGAACAGGTCAAGGAACGTCATTACGGCCACCTGGACCGCCTTGATTACGTCGGTGCCAGAACCTTTGTACGGCACCTGGAGAACCGGTTGCCGCAGTATAAAGAAACATTCATGGAGGCGGCCGATGCCCACGACATGGACTGGCGCCTCCTCGCCGCCATCGGTTATCAGGAATCACACTGGCGCAGGGACGCCGTGTCCCCAACCGGGGTGCGCGGTTTGATGATGCTGACACAACCGACCGCCGCTTTTGTCGGCGTTGATAACCGACTGGATCCCCATGCCAGCATCTGGGGCGGCGCCCGCTTCTTCAAGTTCCTGCTCAGCCGGATTCCAGAGCGCATCGGAGAGCCGGACCGAACCTGGTTTGCCCTGGCCGCATACAACGTCGGGCTGGGACACCTTGAAGATGCCCGTCGCCTGACCCAGCGTGCGGGGGACGATCCTGATCGCTGGATGCATGTAAAGGAACATCTGCCCAAACTGGCCCAGCGCAAGTGGTACACCCAAACCCGACATGGCTACGCCCGAGGACACGAGCCGGTCATCTATACCCAGAACATCCGGCGCTATTATGATGTTCTGAAGTGGATGTACCCCGAGGACATGGAACGGCCGCAAATGGCGGAAGGCCAGGAATCGCCATTGCAGGAAGAACTTGATCTGGATCTGCTGCAGAATGAGAAGCAGGCAGAAGAGGCCGCCAGAGTCAGGGAACAGTCGAGGGTGATCAGCATCACACCGCCGACACTCTGACATTCAATCGAGTTCCTCATCGGTATCACTCGCCCCCAGGGCCCGCTCAATCTGACTCATGCTGAATCCGCGCTGGGCGAGAAAACGCCCCTGCCGCCCCTTCTCCTTCCAATCCAAATCGCCGCTGAGACCAAAGCGTTGCCTGCGTTGCTTTAACGCCATGCGACACCAGGTGGTTTCATCCACCCCCTCCAACGCCGCCGGTGTCGACGAAACGCCACGCTGCTCCAGCTCGGCGCGGATCCGCAAAGGCCCGAAACCGGCGTCCAGTCGCTGCCGGGCGTATATTTCGGCAAAGCGCTCATCGCTGAGCCAGCCCTGCGCCTCCAGGTGATCCAGCACACGATCGACCACACTGGGCTCGGGCTCGCGTCGAGCCAGCTTGTGCCAGAGTTCACTTCGGCTGTGCTCGCGCCGGCCCAGCAACCTCAGGGCCCGAGCCTCACAGTCGCGCTCCCGTTTTTCCGGGTCCACTTCCTCTGCCCCCATCATTGACCTCTGTCAGATGCGATGCCCCCAACGCTGTGTTAGGTTACGGATTCAAGAGTATACGCGAGTGACTCCGCCCTGTTGATGAATCAGAGGCTGAGCCTGAAGACAGTCAGACAACAAAAACACGGAAAGCAGACCATGGCCGGGTTTCTGAAACAACTCTTCAAAACCAAGACCGCGCAATCCGCCCTCAAAGGCTCTGAATCGCAATCCGCAGCCAACGCCGAGACTGCAGTCACCCCACCCACTCCAACACCGGACCCGGTAGAAAACGCCAACAGTGTGGAGGAACTGGAGAAGCTGGCAAGCAATGGCAGCACGGCAAAACAGCGTCTGGCCGCCATTGAACGGCTGGACGATACCGAAGCGCTGCAACGGGTCACGCGAGCACTCAAGGGTCGGGACAAGGGCGCCTTCCAGGCCGCGCGCCAGAAGTTGCGGGCGAAGAAAGAGCGGGCGGAAGAAAAGCAGCGCACGCTGGATGAAATTGCGCGCATCCTGGACGACATAGAAACCCTGGCAACCACCACGGATCTCAAGCTTTTCAATGCCCGACTCGAGGCCTTGATCAGCCAATGGGAGAAAGTCGTCGCTGAAGCGAGTACTGACCAGCGTTCCCGATTCAAACAGCATCTTGCAACCTGCCGGGAACGCGCCGACGAGCTATCCGAACAGCAGTCAAAGGAGGATAGAGCCAGAAAGCGACAGAGCGAGCAACAGGGCACTCTGGAAACACTCGAGGCCACCCTGGAGCAGCTCCGCACCGAACTGCCGCCGGAGGGCCCAAGCCGCGCCTCAGTCGACGCCATGCGCAAGACCCAGCAGAATCGCTGGGAAGAAGCCACCCAGGATCTCGACAAGGACCCCGGGCTGGAACGCAAATAC
>SLIH01000470.1 GCA_007135745.1 Halomonas sp.
GATGGTTTGGAATGGAATTATCAAATCGACTATCCGCCCGACACCGGTTATCTGGAAGCAGCGAACCGGTTTGATGAGATATTTCAGCATCCGAATGCTGTCCCGCTAACTCATTCCTGGATCGATGTCTATGACAAGCGACGTGTGCCGCCACCTCAGCCCTTAGCGCCCGGCAGCAATGAGCAAGAGCCGCCACCAATTCCCAATGCGGTTCAGAAGAACGCTCTGGAAGCCTTGGATGCGACGCGTCTGGAAGGTTACTCGCGGGGCTTGGTGGTGTTGGCCACGGGGCTGGGAAAAACCTGGTTATCGGCTTTCGACGCAGCCCAACTCGGTGCTCGCCGGGTGCTGTTCGTAGCGCATCGTGAAGAGATCCTGTATCAAGCGGCAGAAACCTATCTGCGCATTAAGCCGAATAGCCGTGTTGGCTTTTACATGGGAGAGCAGCGAGATCACACCGCCGATATCCTATGTGCCTCGGTCCAGACCCTGGGCAAAGAACGTCACTTGGAACGGTTCAGCCCACAGCACTTCGACTACATTGTGGTGGATGAATTCCACCATGCAGCGGCGCCCACCTACCATCGGCTGCTGCATCATTTCGCCCCACAATTTCTACTGGGGTTGACCGCGACCCCGGACCGTACGGACCGGTCGGATATCATGTCGCTCTGCGATGACAATCTGGTTTACGAATACCCGCTATTCGAAGGCGTGCGTGGTCGATTCCTTGTGCCTTTCCACTATTACGGGATCTATGACGAGTCCGTGGAGTATCAGGAGATCCCCTGGCGTAACGGCAAGTTCGATCCCAACCTGTTGGGCTACAAGCTGGCCACCTTGGGGCGTGCTCGGCATGCGTTACGGGTATGGCGGCAGCATAAGCAAAGCCGAACGCTGGCCTTCTGTGTGTCACGTCAACATGCAGACTTTATGGCGGAGCAGTTTATGCGCGCGGACGTGCGTGCAGCTTCGGTGCACGGTGAGTCAGGCATGTCTCGGGGAGAAGCCTTGGAGTTGCTGGAGGCTGGGGAAATCGAGATTGTCTTTTCCGTGGACTTGTTTAACGAGGGTGTGGATCTCCCGACCATCGACACGGTGCTGCTCCTGCGTCCTACCGAATCCAAGATTCTATTCCTGCAGCAGATCGGTCGCGGCCTACGGAAAAGCCCGGGCAAAGAGAGGTTGGTGGTTCTGGATTTTGTCGGTAATCATCAAAGCTTCCTGCACAAGCCTCAGGCACTGATGGGCGAGGCCATGAATCACCGTCAGTTGGCAGAGTTTGCCCGCAAGGCGCAGAATCAGGAGCTGGATTTACCGGACGGTTGTTTTATCAATTACGACCTAGCCTTTATCGACTTCCTGAAGGGGTTGGACCAGAGAGGATCGGAGAAAGACTATCAGTCCCTGAAAGAAACCTTGGGTCGGAGGCCCACCCTGACAGAGTATTATCGCTTCGGCGCCAACCTGACAAAAACCCGAAAGCAGCACGGCAGTTGGTTTGGATTGCTGCGCGACATGGAGGACCTGACGGAAGCCGAGAAGAAACTACTCGAGGCTCATGAGCGCTTTTTGGTGGAAGTGGAAACCACCTCCATGACCAAATCGTTCAAGATGATCCTTCTGGAAGCCTTTCTCCAGCAGGATGGTTGGCGCAAACCACCCACATTGCCGCAATTGGCGCTGGCATCCTGGCAGATACTCAAGCGTCGCCCCAATCTATTTTCAGAACTGGCAGAGTCAATGCGTGATGGCGATGGCCATTCATCAGCCTGGCTGCAGTACTGGAAGAAGAACCCGGTGGATCACTGGGCCAACAAGACGCCTCCGTTATTCCGAGTGGAGGATGATCGGTTTGTATCGGCCATATCGGTGGAAAAAGATCTGTTGCCAGACTTCAAAGAGATGATCCAGGAACTAATTGATTATCGGCTGGCGTCTTATGAAGCCCGAGCCTTTAAGCAGGATTTATCGTCAGATACTGCAGCAGTGGCAACGCCTCAGCAAACGGGCACTGAGCTGCCCTATTTTCCGACGCTGAAGATTGCCTGTGGTCATTTTCGCGATAGTCGTGCTGAGGCTGCAGAGTACCGATCACTGGCCCTCGGTCACGGCCGCCTTCATCCCAACCGTCACTTCATCGCCCGGGCGTCCGGTAATTCCATGAACGGCGGTAAGCGCCCCATTCAGGATGGTGATTACCTACTGCTGGAGCAGGTTAACCCCAACAGCGCCGGCTCCATCACTGGGAAAACCCTGGCCATTGAGCGTGTGGATGAAACGGGAGACACCCAGTATCTACTTCGTACTGTCCACAAGGACAGTCACGGGCGCTATGTACTCAAAGCCGCCAACCCGGATTATGACGATATCCTGGTTACCCCCGAACTGGCCGAGGAGTTCCGGACTTTTGCCCGTCTGGACGCCGTCATAGATCCGCTGGAGATGGCCGTAGGTCAATCGTTCATGCGGGAAGATATTCCCGAGCTATTCGGTGCCCGCTACAACCCAGGCAACTGGAACAGCGGTCATGTGTTTCTGCAGGAAAGCGGAGCCCATATTCTTTTGGTCACATTGAACAAGCAGGGCAAGAGCGAAAACCACCGCTACGTGGACCACTGGATCGACGAAAGACACTTCCATTGGCAAAGCCAGAATGCCACCACGCCGGAGAGCAAACGGGGAAGGGAGATGATCAACCACCAGTCCCTTGGCCAGTCCGTTCACCTGTTTGTCCGGGAAAACAAACTCGCCAATGGCAAAGCTGCACCTTTTACCTACTACGGTTCAGTGACCTACGAAAGCCACAAGGGTAGTGCGCCCATGAGTGTGGTTTTTCGATTGGAGAATGGATGATTACTGAATGATCGATGTAAACGAAGCGCTGAGACAGCTTTGGTGGTTGCCAACACTTCTTATTGCCGTCGCGGTGATCGCAACCGTTCTCCGTTCATCCTGGTTTAAGGGCATTCTCGGAGAAGCTCTGGTCAGATTCGCGGCGAAACTGGCGTTGCCCGCAAAAACCTACCACGGAATCCATGACGTTACGTTGCCAACACCCGACGGCACCACACAAATTGATCATATCTTTGTGTCGCGATTCGGCATCTTCGTGGTGGAAACCAAGAACATGAAAGGCTGGATCATTGGCAGTGAGAAACAGCCACAATGGACCCAGAAACGCTTCAAAAAATCGTTCAAGTTCCAGAATCCCCTCCGCCAGAACTACAAGCACGTAAAGACACTGGAGGCCGCGCTTGATGTGCCGCCCGAGGTGATCCAGTCCGTGGTTGTTTTCTCTGGTGAAAGCACCTTCAAGTCACCCATGCCGGTGAACGTCACCCGTGGTGTTGGTTATATCAGGTACATCAAGTCGTTCCGTGAACCTGTACTGCCTGACTCCGAAGTCCATCAAGTTGTGGCGCAGATCCAGTCTGGCCGGCTTGAACCGTCGCGGGAAACGAACCGAAAGCACGTACAGCAACTTAAGAGTCGATCCAATCCACAATCAGAACGAAAATGCCCGGACTGTGGCAGCGACATGGTATTGCGCATGGCCAAGCGGGGACCGAATGCTGGCAATCAGTTTTGGGGATGTTCGGCTTATCCCAAATGCAAGGGCACGAATCCGGGCCAGACATGCAAAACCATGTGATCACCCCATGCATTGTGATCCATTTCTGGCGCGAACTGGCAAACTCCAGCTAAGCTCACCCAAACACAGGCGCCGGACTCTTCGCTGTGCGCGTTGAACGGGGATTCATGAGCCGACGTATCCCCAGCGGCTCACTCTGTCTGGTTGAAGCCAGGCCCGGTGGTAGCTACCGCTTCTGAGGCGCCAGTTGGTCCCTGTTCCGAGGAGTAAGTTCTCAGGGAAATGCAGAAAAGGAGAAACACGATGTTTTACAGACCCGTTCGATGGGCCTTTCAGCGCCCCGGTCCGGCCATGTGCACACTGATTCTGGCGATCGCCCTGCCTTTGGTGGGACCAGTTGGTTGTAGCGGCTCTGGCAGTTCTGGGGGGGATGAGGAAATCGACGGCCCCGACGATAGTTCGTCGACCGCTCAGGACCCTGAAATCACCGCTGTTGTGGCTGGTGATTCTGAGTTGGAGGTATCCTGGGAGCCCATTGAAGAGGCGAGCGAATACAATCTCTATTACAGCCTGGAGGAGGGTTTCGACCCGGAAAATTACGCAAGCTTCGAGGGTGGAACCCTGCTGAATGATGCCTCTAGCCCGCACACGGAATCCGGTCTGAACAACGGAGACACCTATTACCTGGTGCTTGAAGCTGTCGTTGAGGGGGAATCATTCTATTCTGAGGAAGTGTCAGAAACTCCGTTGGGTCACCTCAACGACACGGGTATCGATTGGTGTGCCGATGAGGATACCAACTACAAAAGCGGTGATGCTGATCAGCGCCGCAACGACTGCGAGTCCTTAGCGGACGACTGGCCCGGCCAGGACGGTATGCAACCGCACAGCCGAGATGTGCTTGCCCGGGAGGGTGAGCTGGAAAAGGTGGGCTATGGTGCTGCCGGCTTTGATTTCACGAAGCTCGACGACAGCGGCAACGACCTGCCACCTCAGGCCATCGACTGGTCCTGCGTGCGCGACAACCACACCGGGCTGATCTGGGAGGTTAAAACCAACGACGGCTTGCGCGGTAAAGAGCATACCTATACCTGGTACAACCCCGACAGCGATACCAACGGTGGCGATGCCGGCAGCCCGGATGGTGGCGATTGTTCGGGCAGTGATTGTGATACCCATGACTTCGTGCAAGTGGTGAATATGCAAGGCCTGTGTGGTGCCAACGATTGGCGTATGCCGACGGTGGACGAGCTGTCTTCCATAACACACTTGGGGCGCACCTCACCGGTTATCGACGAGGATTATTTCCCGAATACGGCTTCGAAGTGGTTCTGGTCGGCCTCGCCCTATGCCGGGAATTCAGATAGCGCGTGGAGCCTTAACTTCAGTTATGGTGGCGATTCTGTTACTGCATTCCAGAGCAACAAGAGCACCGGTTCCCGGGTCCGGCTGGTGCGCGACGGACAGTAATTCTGTACCGGCTTCATTGCATGTCTATAAATCGGAAGAATGCGCTCAGTTGGCTTGATGCACAGCCCTTGTTGTTTTCGACGGAAGAGGCGGTTAGCCGCGTGCTGTGTTTGACCAGGTGAGACAGGCAACCTGATAGAGCTTGCCCAGAACACGATACACAAGGAGAGTTATTGCCATGAACACGATCTGTATGAGCCGAGTTGCCTTGTTGTGGCTTTCCACCGCCTTGCTGTCCATGCCGGTATGGGCCGATATCCCTTCGGCAAGCGGGGATTGCGAGAGCTCTGTTGTGGAAACCACCCCCTCCAGCGCGTTCACCCTCCTTGAGGACGGAGCGGTGGTGCGCCACGACGACACGGGCCTGGAGTGGCAACGCTGCCCGGTGGGGATGAATTGGACGGAGGATGGTTGCGATGGCTCAGCCCAGGAATTGACCTGGGAGGAGGCCTTGCAGCATGCCGACGGCGAGTCTGGATGGCGTCTGCCTAACATCAAGGAGCTGCGCAGCATTGTAGAAAGGTGTACGTACGAACCGGCAATCAACCAGCAGGTTTTTCCTGATACACCTTCGTCCGCTTTCTGGTCGGCCTCGCCCCGGACTGGGCCTGGGAATTATGCGTGGAGCCTTCGCTTCGACGAGGGTTTCGCCTCCACGGGTGGGAGAAGCAGTAGCGAATTTAAGGTCCGGTTGGTACGTGGCGGACAGTGATTTTTGTTTATCTGTGGGACCTGTTTCCGCTACCGCCCATGAAAGCTTAACTGCCCGATGGCTCCCTCCCTCGTTCGAACCACCTGTGGTGGGTTCCGGAAAATCCTTTCCTTTGGCTGTGGAGTAGGGCGGCGAATAGTGCCCATACCCCCGTCTTGCGACAAGTAACCTCTGAAGTCATGAATTGAAGAAACTGGGCTCA
>SLIH01000435.1 GCA_007135745.1 Halomonas sp.
GACCCCTGGGCCAAACACGCCGTGCCGATCCGCGTTATTCTGGAAGAAGGCGACAGGGCTCAGAAGGCGGCGCTGATGTCGCTGCCGGTAACCAACCGCGACGGCGAATTGATCCGCCTGGCGGACGTGGCAGCCATCAAGAGCGCGGAATGGCCGGGCACCATTCATCACAAGAATCTGCTGCCGGTAACCTATGTGACGGCCGACATGGCCGGCGATGTCGACTCACCGCTTTACGGCATGTTCCGCATGGCCGCCAGTCTTCGCGATGACATCGATGCCCCGGAACAGTACTACATCCGCCAGCCGGATTATCCCGCGACACCCGCCCTGAAATGGGATGGGGAATGGCAGATTACCTACGAGACATTCCGCGATATGGGGATTGCCTACGGCGTGGGCGTCTTTGCTATTTTCCTGTTGCTTGTGGCCCAGTTCCGCTCCTACCTGCTGCCACTGATCGTGATGGCGCCGATTCCGCTGACGATGATCGGCATCATGCCCGGGCACGCCATTCTGGGGCGCGAATTCACAGCCACGAGCATGATCGGCATGATCGCTCTGGCAGGCATTATCGTGCGCAATTCCATACTGCTGGTGGTCTTTATCCGTCAGCTGCTGGACGAAGGCAAAAGCCTGGAAGACGCGGTGGTACTCGCCGGCGCGGTACGGATCAAGCCCATCGCCCTGACGGCACTGTCGGCCATGGTGGGGGCCTACTTCATCCTGAGCGACCCGATCTTCAACGGACTGGCCATCTCTCTCATCTTCGGCCTGGCCGTTTCCACACTGCTGACGGTGATGGTCGTACCACTGATGTATTACCTGTTCGTGGGAGAGAAACGATACTGACGGCCATCGGATAGCGAGCCAGAGCGCGGCCCCGGCTCGCTTCATTCACGCAGGCTCGGTTGAACTGCGGCGATTATTCTGCCAGAGGGCCAGTTCCTCGAACAGCCGGTAGAACAGCGGCACGAAGAACAGGGCCAGGGTGCTGGCAGCGATCATGCCACCGACCACCACGGTCCCGATTTCCTGACGGCTGGCCGCGCCTGCACCGGTGGCGAACACCAGCGGCATGCTGCCAAAGATGAACGTCATGGCCGTCATCATGATCGCCCGGAAGCGCTGTCGTGCCGCCGCCGTTGCCGCCTCGATCGGGGACATGCCCTCACGGCTGTTCTGGGCCGCGAACTCCACGATCAGAATGGCATTTTTGGCGGCCAGCCCGATGAGAACCAGCAGGCCGACCTGGAAATAGATGTCGTTGGGAAAACCACGCAACAGCGAGAACACCGCCGCGCCAAAGACCGCAAATGGAATGGCCGTGGCCACCGCCAGCGGCAGGGTCAGGCGCTCGTACTGGGCCGCCAGAATCAGGAATACCATGATCAAACCCAGCGCGAAGGCAATGCCGCCGGCCGCCGCCGCTTCTTCCAACTGAAAGGCCTCGCCAATCCAACCCAACTGCGTGTCCTGGCCCAGCTGTTGTTCAGCTATCTCCTTGAGCGCAGCCAGGGCATCCCCCGTAGTGTAGCCCGGCATGGGGTCCGCGGAGATATTGGCGGCCGGATAGACGTTGAATCGGTCCAGTATGTCGGGCCCCTGCTCCCGGGTCAGCGTCACCAGGGAACTGACCGGCAACATGACACCGTTATCTGATCGGACAAAGACACGCCGCAGGTCCTCCGGTTGACTACGGAACGCCCCTTCCGCCTGCATATTGACCTGCCAGTTACGGCCCAGCATGGTGAAATCGTTCACGTAGAGAGTGCCGAAGGTCGACTGCAGGGCAGCAAACACATCATCGACCTGAACCCCAAGGGCGCGCGCCTTTTCCCGATCCACCTCGGCGGTGTAGCGGGGAATATCCAGATCCAGATTGGTCCGGGCACTGGTCAGTACGGGATGCTCATTGGCAGCAGCCACCATCTGCACGGCCGTCGCATGAAGCTCTTCGATGGTCATATCGCCCTGGGACTGGATAAAGCCCTCAACGCCACCGGTCAACGACAGACCCCGGATCGGAGGTGGCTGGAACGCCATGACATTGGCTTCCTGAATACCCATGCCCAGCCCCATAACCTTTTCGGCCACACTACCCGCATCCTGACCTGGGCCCTCCCGCTCACTCCAGTCACTGAGACTGACGAAACCAACACCGGCGAAGGTACGCTGGGCCGTTGCCAGAATGTCAAAACCCGAGAAAGCGGTAATTTCCTCGATTTCCTCCATAGCCATCATCTGGTCGACCAGATCATTGCGCACCTCCTCAGTGCGCGACAGCGACGAAGCAGCAGGGAGGAACCATGAAGTCAACACAAAGCCCTGATCTTCCTGCGGAACCAGCCCTGTGGGCATCCGATCCAGAAGCCAGATGGATGCGCCGATAAACACGAAGAAGAGCGCAACACCAACCAGGGCGTGACGAAGGAGCCAGTTGACGCCAGCAACAAATAAATCGGTGATTCTGGCAAAGGCCGCATTGAACCACTGGAACGGCTTGGAAACGTCCTTGGGTTCAGCATCCAGCAGACGGGCACACATGGCGGGCGTCAGTGTGAGGGCGACAATGCCTGAAATGACAATGGACACCGCAATGGTCACCGCAAACTGCCGATAGAGCTCACCGGTCAGGCCGCCAAAGAAGGCCACCGGGGCGAACACGGCCACCAGAACCAGGGTAGAGGACACCACAGCCCCCGCCACCTGTTCCATGGTTCGCACCGCGGCCCCATAGGCACTCATGCCGTGCTCGTGCATCAGTCGTTCGGTGTTCTCCATCACGATGATGGCATTATCCACCACCACACCAATGGCCAGAATCAACCCGAAAAGGGTCAGCAGGTTGACGGAAAAGCCCATCACCATCATGCCGGCGAAGGTACCAATCAACGCGACGGGTATGGCCAGCAGCGGAATCAGGGTCGCACGCAGATGCTGGAGGAACACAAAGGTCACCAGCGACACAAGCACCAGTGCGATGGCCAGGGTAATCATCACTTCCCGGATGGAGATCTCAATGAACTCGGTGGTGTCATAGGGAATGCGGTACTCCAGATCCTCCGGAAAACGTTCGCCCAGGCCCTTCATGGCATCGCGAATCCGCTCCGCCGTCTCCAGCGCATTGGCGCCCGGCTGCAGATAGACCCCCAGCGGTACGGCGGGCTGGCCGCTGTAGATGGCCGAAAAGCCGTAGTCCTGTGCTCCCAGTTCAACCCGCGCCACGTCACCCAGTCGTAGGCTGGCCCCATCCGACGTGGTGCGCAGAATCACCTGCTCAAACTCTTGCGGATCCGCAAACTGACCCGGAGTCGCCACACTGAAGGTGAAGGCCTGATCCATGGGCGCAGGTTCCGCCCCAAGACGCCCGGCCGCAAACTGGGCATTCTGCTCCCGCAGGGCGCCGGCCACATCCATGGGCGAGATATCAAACTCGGCCATCTTGTCCGGCTGCAACCAGATGCGCATGGAATAGTCCTGGGCCCCGAACAGCGAGGCATCCCCCACCCCGGGCACGCGCACCAGCTCATCAATGACGTTCAGCAACGCGTAGTTACTGATATCCAGAGTGCTGGTATCACCGCTTTTCGAAGACAGGGTGATGACCTTGAGCAACGCCGTCGAACGGGCCTCCACATTCACACCCTGGTTGCGCACCGGCTGGGGCAGCCGGGCCATGGCACTCTGTACCCGATTATTGACGTTGATCGTGGCCTGATCCGGGTCCGTCCCCATTTCAAATGAGACCGTGACTCTCACGGTACCGGCGTCGGTGCTGTTGGACTCCATGTAAATCATGTTGTCCACGCCATTAATGGCCTGCTCCAGCGGCGCTGCCACGGTGTCGGACAGCACCTCCGCACTGGCCCCGGGGAAGCGGGCATCAACCACCACTTCCGGGGGAACCACATCCGGGTATTGCTCAACGGGCAGATTGGCGAGCGAGGCGCCACCGGCAATCAGAATGATGATGGAGATGACCGACGAGAAGATCGGCCGATCAATGAAGAAACGCAGCATCAGCCGGCCTCCTCTTCCGCCATCATCTCGTCTTCGGCCTCTTGCCGCGCCTCATCGCTGTCATGGGCGTCCACCGGCATGCCGTCCTGGCGAATGGCCGCCATACCGTTGATCACGACACGATCCCCGGCATCGAGCCCGTCCCGGACAATGCGCTTGCCCTGCACCACGCGTCCGGTGGATACCGGACGGGCACGGGCATGCCCTTCGTCATCCACAACGTAGACCTGAAGACCCGAGGGTCCATCACCAATGGACTCTTCCGGTACGAGAATTACGTCATCCAGGGTCTCCAGGGTGACGCGGATGCGCACAAACTGCCCCGGCATGATGCTCTGCTCGTCATTGGGGAAAACCGCCCGCGCAGAGACCGTTCCCGTACTCGCATCAATGGTGCTGGCGGTGAAATCAATCTGTCCCCGGTGGGGGTGTTCGCTGCCATCGGGCAGCACCAGGGTCGCTTCCCGGGTATATTCCGCACCATTCCCCTGGTGGCGGGCTTTACGCGCCTGGCGCTGAACCGTGGCATCATCTTCCGGAAGTGCAAAGCGCACATGGATGGGATCGAGCTGAGTGATTCGGGTAAGCGCCGTGCCCCGATCAATCAGGTTGCCCTCGGACAGCGATTCCAGCCCGGTCACGCCAGAGACCGGCGCCACGACCTCGGTGTACCCCAGCTCCAGCCGCGCCCGACGGACGCCGGCCTCGGCAACAGCCACGGCCGCCTGGGAGATCTCCAGCGCGGAGCGGGCCATATCCCGCTCCCGTTCACTGACCGCATTCTGATCGTAGAGCCGCGAGATACGATTCCATTCCATTTCCGCCTGATTCAGGTCCGCTTCCGCGGTGCCCAGCTCGGCCTCTGCCGCCTGCAGAGCCACTTCGAAGGGCTCGGGGTCAATGCGAAACAAAGGCGCACCCTGCTCAACCACGGCGCCCTCTTCGTGCAAACGTTCCTCCAGAACCCCTTCAACACGGGACCTGACCTCTACCTCACGCGCTCCCCGGGCCCGACCGGCATAATCTTCTTCAATATCGACACTGGTTTTCTCCACCGTTGTTACGGTCACCGGTGGTGGCGGCATATCCTGCCCCTGTCCCTGTTCTTCGCCAGCGCCACAACCCGCAAGCAGAAAGACCGATGCCATCAGCATCAGTGGCGTGGTGGAACGATAACCCCGGTGTTTCATATTCTTTTCTCCACTCGCTGTCGGGAATGCCTGTGGCCTGTCAGCCTTTTATTCCGTTGAAAAGCAGATCGGCAACGGCGTCGGATTGCTCCGAGAGCGGCCGCTGCCCTCCGGAAAGCCGCTGCGAAAATACGGCCCCGTAAACCAGATTGCCAATCATATCCAATGCCAGCTCTGGCGATACCGAACGGATACGACCGAGACGTGCCAGACGCTCAAAGCGTTCCAGCCAGACCGCCCGACGATTTTCCTGATAGATGAAATAGATCGGCTTTTCCCGGTTACGGAACTCCGCTCGCTCCTGAATAAAAAGCTCCACCGTGCCGGGATTGCGGTCGAAAAAATCAAAATAACGATGGATGGCCGTACGGATCTGTTGTTCCGGATCCTCGATCTCGTCAATGGATTCGTTCACATGGGCGCTCAGGTCCTCCATGGCTTTCTCCACCGTGGACAGAAAAAGCGCTTCTTTGTTATCAAACAACCGATAAATGGTGCCTTTACCCACCCCTGCATGCTCCGCGATACACTCGACATCCGCGCAGCGATAACCCTGCGCCGCAAAAACCAGCGCGGCCGCATCCAGAATGTCACGACGGCGCTCTTCCGCTGGCTTGTGGGTACGGGTGGGTCTGGGGGTGTTTATGGTCATGGGAAAATCCGGGCAGACTGAAACGGACTGACGAGTCCGTCCGGATTGTAGAGGAGCAAGGAGCAAGGAGCAAGGAGCAAGGAGCAAGGAGCA
>SLIH01000349.1 GCA_007135745.1 Halomonas sp.
CGACCATGCGTGAGATCACGCGGGCGCTGTCTTCCACTGGCTCGCCCCGTCCCAGCTGGGTATCCCGGGGTGAGAGAAAAATAGCCGATCCGCCAAGCTGGGCCATCCCCGCTTCAAAGGAAACCCGGGTCCTGGTTGATGATTTCTCAAACACCATGGCCAGTACGCGGTTGTGCAGCGTATCGCGGGTGATTCCCTTCTGATGGGCCTTGCGCAGTGCAGTGGCATGATCGAGCACCCGCTCGATCTCATTCGTGTCGAGATCCAGAAGGGTCAGAAAATGTCTGGTGCTCATGGTTGTGGTCCCTGATCCCTGGCTTAGTTTCGCGGTCGATCCCGGTCATCCGCGGCGTAGAGCTTGATGATGCGGATAATCTGATCGGCCAGATAGTCGGCTTCTTCGTCGGTCATGGTCAGTGGTGGCAACAGCCGAATGACCTGTTCACGCGTGATGTTGAGCAGCAGGCCCTGCATTTTGGCCAGCAATACCAGTTCGGGGCAGGGCGCGTTTAGCTCGATGCCGATCATCAGGCCTCGGCCACGGATATCGCGGATATAGTCTGCTCCCCAGAGGTGTTCGTTGAAGCGCGACAGCAGGCGCTCACCGAGCTCCCGGGCACGGGCCACCAGATTCTCCTGGTCCAGCGTGTCCAGCACCGCGAGCGCTGCGGCGCAGCCCAGCGGGTTGCCGCCGAAGGTTGAGCCGTGGCTGCCCGGCTTGAACACATCGGCTGCGGCGCCACGTGCCATGCAGGCACCAATGGGGTAGCCATTGGCAAAGCCTTTCGCGGTGGTCACCACATCCGGTTCGATGCCGTACTGTTCGCTGCAGAGATAGGTGCCGGTGCGCCCGTTGCCGGTCTGGACTTCGTCCATCATCAGCAACCACTGCTGTTCGTCGCAGATCCGGCGCAGTCCCTTCATGTAATCGTCGGAGGCGATTTCGAGGCCACCTTCGCCCTGTATGGGCTCCACCAGCACGGCAACCACGTTCGGATTGGATCGTGCGATGGCCTCGACCGCTTCAATGTCGTTGAAAGGCGCGCGTACAAAACCGCTGACCAGCGGCTCAAAGCCCGCCTGCACCTTGCGGTTTCCGGTGGCCGTCAACGTGGCCAGTGTGCGGCCATGGAAAGCGTTTTCCATGACGATGATGGCAGGCGATTGAATGCCCCGCTGGTGGCCATACTGACGGGCCAGCTTGATGGCGGTTTCGTTGACCTCGGCTCCGGAATTGGCAAAGAAGACGCCATCCATTCCGGTGCGGTCACAGAGGCGCTGAGCCAACTCGTTCTGCAGTTTGCAGTGAAAGAGATTGGAGCAGTGGGTCAGTCGTTCCGCCTGCTGGCAGATGGCCTTGGATACCACAGGATGACTGTGGCCCAGACCGCAGACGGCAATCCCGGTGAAGGTGTCCAGGTAACGCTGGCCCTCGGTGTCGTAAAGCCACATTCCCCGTCCGTGCTCAAAAACGATGGGAAGGCGGCCGTAAGTGTTTAGCAATGGCTGATCGGCCATGGCAAGTCCCCGTTTTAACGAAAAAAGGCAGCCTGTTTCAGGTCTGTCGTCCTGTCATCGCCGGGAAGCAGACTAAACTCGACTCCGCTGTGGCCGAGTCGATGAAGTCTGGGGGCAGCCGGATTTGGATGCTGGAGGGCTGTTTCCGGTGACATGACGCAGCCTGGTACGCTGCCTCTGCAAGGAACATATATTAGCGGTAAACTACGCGTCCCGCAATGTTGTACAGCTCTGAGGGCAGTTCTATGGATCCAATCAGTCTGAGCCTCTTTGTCAGTCGCATGACGGCGGTCTGTGATGACATGGGTGCGGTTCTGCAGCGTGCGGCACTCTCGCCGAACATCAAGGATCGCCTGGATTTTTCCTGCGCGGTCTTCGATGGCGATGGCAGGTTGTGTGCTCAGGCGGCCCATATTCCTGTGCACCTGGGGAGTATGGCCTATGCCATGGAGGACATTGTACGCCGCTTTGACTGGGCGCCGGGTGATGTGGTGGTTCTGAATGACCCCTTTCTGGGCGGCACCCATCTGCCGGATGTCACCCTGGTGGCGCCGGTGTTTGCCCAGGGCCGACCGGTGGCGTTTGCCGCGAATCGTGCCCACCACGCCAACATCGGCTCCGCAGCGCCCGGATCGATGCCCTTGTCCCAGACTCTGGAAGAAGAGGGGATGGTGATTTCTCCCGTGAGGCTCCTGCGTGGAGGGCACGCGGATTCGGAAGTGGTGAGCCGGTTGGCGACGATTGAAGGCGGGCCGAGCGATCAGTTGCCCGGAGACTTTCAGGCTCAGCTCAGTGCGGCGCGTCTTGGCGTGCAGCGCCTTGAATCATTGGTTGAGGCGCGGGGAGCGGATGTGTTTCAGGATGGTTTGGTGGCAATGAACGAGTATGCGGAAAAGCTCGCTCGTGAGGCCCTGGGCGATATCCCCGACGGCCAATGGTCCTTCACGGATTATATGGATAGCGATGGGGCAGGCGCACGGGATTTTCCCATTCGGGCCACGCTGACCATTCGCGGTGGCGACTGGTTTCTGGATTTTCGCGGAACTGCTGATCAGGTCAGCGGCAACATCAACTGTCCTTTCAGTGTCACGGCGGCAGCAGCCTATTACGTTATCCGCTGTTTGTTGCCGTCTCACGTGCCTGACTGTGCCGGCGCCTTCTCGATGCTGTCACTCAGTGCACCGAGAGGAACCCTGATTAATGCGGTGGGCCCGGCGGCTGTTGCGGCGGGTAATGTGGAGACCAGTTCGCGTGTGGTCGACGTCTGCCTTGGGCTGATTGCGCAGGTGCTACCGGAAAAAGCTGCTGCTGCCTCCCAGGGAACCATGAATAATGTCGCCATGGGCAGTGTTGATGAACATCAGCGCTGGGATTATTACGAGACGATAGGCGGCGGAGGCGGTGCGCACCCCGGAGGTGAGGGGTTATGCGGTCGCCATTCGCACATGACCAATACCCTGAATACGCCCATCGAGAGTCTTGAGTTGCATTATCCGCTGCGACTCTGGCGCTATGCATTGCGTGCGGGCTCGGGTGGAGAAGGGCGTTTCCGGGGTGGCCAGGGGGTGGTCCGCGACTATGAGTTTCTGGCTCCTGCCGAGGTGACCCTGTTGACCGAGCGTCGCCATCGCGGGCCCTGGGGTCTGGCTGGTGGCGAAGATGGGCGGCCCGGGCTGAGTCGACTCAATGGTGATGAGCTGCCAGCAAAACATTATCAACGGGTAGAGGCGGGGGACCGTCTGTGCATCGAAACCCCTGGGGGCGGCGGCTGGGGGTCGAAAGACCAAGTGTATTAGTCAGGTTTAGGGCGCTCGTGTACAATATCCGGCGTCGATTTCAGTAATGCTTCCCCGAGACGGAGGAATAATGGACGTTAACGAAACTATCAAGCAGCAGATTGAGGAAAACCCGATCCTTCTTTACATGAAGGGTACACCCCAGGCTCCTCAGTGTGGTTTTTCCGCGAAAACCGTTCAGGCTCTGATGGCCTGTGGCGAGCGGTTTGCGTATGTGAACATTCTGGATAACCAGGAATTGCGTGAGGCATTGAAGGTCTATTCCAGCTGGCCGACCTACCCGCAGCTGTATGTCAAAGGCGAGTTGGTGGGTGGCTGCGACATCATTCTGGAGATGTACGAAAGCGGTGAGCTGGAAAAACTGGTGAAGGAAGCGAGTCCGGAGCAGGACAGCGAGTCCAGTCAGTAAGCTGAGGGCGCCTTTCAACCGGCGCCTGGTGTGAACCGCAGTTCCACCCGGAAGCGCAGTCCGCTGCCCTGGTTATTCCCGGGTGGCTCGGGATAGGGGCTGGCCCGAAGGGCCGCCTCCCGGGCAAGCTCATCAAGCGCCTCGATGGCGGAACTTTCCTCGATTCGAACCCCGCGCAATGCCCCGTTGCTCATCAACCGCAATTCCAGAACCACCGCGTGGGTGCTGTCCAGTTCGTCCATGATCGGATTGTACTGGACCTCACGGGCGATCTGTTCCCAGAGTTTGAGCTCATAGTCTGACAGCAGGGGAGCATCCTCGGTGCTGAGCTGTGTTACCGGTGCCTCATCGTCCCCGGAGTGGGGCGAATCAGCTCCGAATATTTGCCGGATGGCCTGATCGCTGCTTACCCCAGGGTCATGGCTTTCCATTGGCTGGCGGGGAGCCTGTGGCCGTCGGGGTGCATCGTCTCCCTCGGCGAAAGCTTCCGGGACCCTTCGTTCGGATTGTTCGGTGGTCAGTTCCTGGTCCTGGACGGGGGCATCTTCTGCCGTCTGCTCGTCCGGCGCTGCATCGCCTGGCGTATCGGGCACCGCTTCTGCGCTGTCCGTGGCGCTTTCGCCTGGTTGGACCAACTGTACCTGTACCGTGCGACGGTCCTCCTCCTGCGGTGAGGGCCAGGAGGCCATCGCCAGTACCACCAGCGTGTGCAGAAAAAGGGCAAGGACCAGGGATAAGGCTATCCGGTAGGCCGTGGTGTCAGACGTTTCGTACATGGGCTCCCGGGGCCGGACAATGCCGGTCAGCTGGCTTTGCGCGCCAACCCTCCGATAACGGCGTCCAATGCGCGGTCAATCAGGGCGCCCTGTTCAAGCAGGGTAAGTCGCCCCTGGCGCAGTTCATGGGCCAGCTCAGGCCGGTTTTTTTCCACTACCTTGAGCCCCATGCGGTTGACGAACACAAAGCAGTCCGCGTCTTCAATAATAGCGGAGAGTCTGCACCGGAAACAGGCACCGTTGACCAGAGAAAACTCCACCCAGTCCCCCACATTGATTCCATCAATAATGGCAAGGTGTTCCGCCATTGCCGCTTCTTCGAGTCGTTGTTGATGCTCAACGGCGGTTATTTCCTCTTCCTGCGCTTCTCCTGCAGGTTCCACGGCGCCTTCTTCCGCCGCGGTGTTCAGGGCGTGCTGCCGGAATGCCGTCGTGAGTTCCTTTTTCAGTTCCGACATCATCTCATCGAGTCGCGCCGAATTGTACGAGACTTCCTCCAGTCCGGCACGCAGGGACTTGATCAGTGGCGGTACGACGCGCACCCATTGGTCACGCCCCTCGTGATTTCCCCGGGGGCGCAGGCACCACAGCAGGTCGTCGACTACCTGGACAGTCTGCGCCCAGCGATGTTCCGTGTCATCGCGCAGATAGGCGAGAAACATCACCCGGCTCCACCCATGGCTCAGTATCTCGTGAACACTGTCTGGCAGCTGTTGTCCCTTGAGCTTCTGCTGCAGTGTGGCGTCTACGGTTTCCTGTGCCTTGCGCGATTTTATACGGCCGCGTTCGGATTCTCGGGTGCGTTGCTCCACCAGAGCCGCTTTGCGGTTTTCCTTGGCAAGGAATTGTTCAAATTCGTTGTACAGAGTGTCGAAAAGCCGGATATCTCCCTCGAATTCGTCCAGTATGCGGTGAACGACCCGGTAAATTTCCCGGTAAAGGCGATCGCGGTCTTTTTCGTGACTGTCACTCCAGCCAATGCCCGCTCTGGCCAGCGCATTCAGCAGTTTCCGCGCGGGATGGGCAGGCTTGCTGAAAAAGGAGCGATCCTTGATGACTACCTTCAGAATGGGGATCTGCAGCCGGCTGATCAGCACCTGGATAGGCGGAGAGAGGTTGTTATCCTCAAGGATAAACTCAAACAGCAACGAAACGAGGTTGATCAGGTCTTCGTCGACTTCCTGAAGCGCAGGTTGGCGACCGCCCTCGGCTGTTTGTTGAGCCAGGAGTTCGCTCACCATCGACTGCAGATCCAGCACCTTGGGTTGTTGCTGGCTCAGATCCAGGTCATCGCTCGCTTGCGGTAGGTTGGCAAGCATATCGTAGAGTTCCTTCCCTGTGACGATATGAAAGCTGGCGTCCATGTTTCCTTTGCCGCCGGCAGAAGCTGTAGGGCTTAATGTCCGCTGGTTCGCCAGCAGTTCCCTGATTTTATGAAAGAACTCGGCTTCCGATC
>SLIH01000034.1 GCA_007135745.1 Halomonas sp.
GATATCCGAGAGGAGGCGGGTACCGGCCAACGCGGACTGGGCATCTTCGTCTTTTTCGAAGCGTTCG
The DNA here is from genome assembly GCA_007135745.1 of Halomonas sp. Lineage (GTDB taxonomy): Bacteria > Pseudomonadota > Gammaproteobacteria > Pseudomonadales > Oleiphilaceae > Halospina. The sequence continues at coordinate 68 of SLIH01000034.1, forward strand.
GTGCTGTCGCTCTGTGCATCGGGGGCTTCGCTGTTGGGGTCGACCGGAGGCTGTCCGCCGTTGGGGGAGGCCAGGGTGATATTGGCGCCGGCGTCCTTGAACACATAGTAGGGCGTGGTGAACTCGTCCAGCCAGAAACCGGTCTTGTGGCCCGTATCGCCCATTTCCGCATGGGATGTAAGTACCATCAGGATGTTCATGGAAGCTCCTAGGCTTTACTGTGATTCATCACTGTGTCGTCATACGATAACCGCCTGCGTGCGGTTTGTTAACTGGGGGAGTGATCCATGGGTGTGCTGGAAAAAACGGATACGGACCGTTCGCCGGTCAGCCTCACCGGGCACTATACCGGTGAGGTATGGGTAAGGAACGGGTTGTCACCCAGCGCCATGTCGACTCGAACCGGACGTAACTTCTACCGTGCCCTGCGGCCCCTGGATGGCGCAGCCAATCGCTGGCTGGGAATTTCCCTGGAGACGATGCTGGTGCAGCGTCATCGGTTGATTGATGAGCTGGTGTTGGGGTTCGTGGCCAGGCATCCGGGGGCGCAGGTGTTGGAGTTGGCCTGTGGTGTGTCGGACCGTGCGCGGCGGCTGCTTGATGAGATGGGTGACGAAGTCACCTACATTGAGACGGATCTGCCGGATATGGTGGCCCACAAGCTGGCTGTTTATCAGCAGCAGGGCTGGTCCGGCGGAGCGAGACACCGGGTGGCTCCCTGTAACATCCTCCGGGAGCGTGGCGAAATCAGTCTGGAGCGGGTTGTTGGGGAACTGGATCGGGAGCGGCCGTTGATGGTGATCAGTGAGGGACTGCTTAATTATTTTTCCCGCGCCACTGTCGAGAACTTTCTGCTGCGTTTGAGTGCCCTGCTGAGCGAATTTGCCGAGAACCGTTATGTCACGGAGATCTGGCCGCGGCTGCCCCATTATCCGGGCGTTGCCGCCCGTAAGACGATGATCCGGCTGATCGAAACGCTCACGCGGCAGGAGGTGCCGCTGCATTTCACGGATAATGAGGACATCGCTCGCGGATTTCGCAGCGCCGGCTTTGCCTGGGTGAGGGTGATCAACCCGGATCATTACGCCTTCACCTCAGAAGTGCCGGCGATGGGGAAGCCATCGATGTTTCGGGTGGTGTGCTCGGGGGTCAATGAGTGCTTTGACTGTGACCCTGAAACCAGCGCCCCCTGAGCTCCGCGGTTCAATGCTCCAGCGCCTGGAGTCCTTCTTCCAGATAATCCAGCAGTCGTTGCAGGCTGGGCAGGGTGCGCCGGCAACCGATGAGGCCGAACTCCACCTGGTCGTTGTAGCTGTTCAGGGTCATGTTGAGGGCCATGCGGTCAAGCACAATGGAAACCGGGTACATCCCCTCAAGCCGGGCCCCGTTCCAGTACATGGTCTCTTTGGGGCCGGGGACGTTTGAGATCACCACGTTGAACGTCTGCCATCTGGGAGCGAGCCCGGTCAGGAGCTGAAAGCCGGCCGGTGCCATGGTGAGGGCGGTGTAGTTGATGCACTGTTCGGGTGTCATGGCCGCATAGCGGTCTTTCCCTTCCTGCATGGAGGCCCGGATATGGGCCAGCCGTTGAGCCGGATCAGCGATATGTGTTCCCAGAGAGGCCAGTATGGTGCCAACCTGGTTGCCACCTTCATGGCCTTCCTGCCGAAGTGATACCGGGACCATGGCGATCAGCGGTTGATCCGGCAGTGCATCCTGGGATTTCAGATAACTCCTCAGGGCGTGGGCGCAAATGGCCAGCACCGTATCATTCACCGTGGCATGGTAGGTTTTGCCCACAGCCTTGATGCGATCCAGATGAAAGGATTGGGCAGCAAAGCGCCGGGAGCCGGTAACCGGCTGATTCAGGATGCAGGGGGGTGCGTGGAAGATGGAATCGTACTCCGGATTCCTGCGTGCTTCGTTGATGGTCTTCAGCAGCTGTTTTGTTACCCCCGGAATGGTGCCAAGCTGTTGCCCGGCGTCCCCGAGCAGATGCCGTAGGTTTTGAAGCACGGACGGAGAGCGTGCCTGCCCCGCTCGGGTGTTGGTTGGTAATGCCCAGATGGGTGGCTGGTTGCGTAGATTCGGGTCGGGAGAGAGAACCTTCTGGGCCAGACGCATGGCCGATACGCCGTCCACCAGAGAGTGGTGGATCTTGCTGTAAAGGGCGAAGCGCCGGTCCTGAAGTCCTTCAATGAGGTGCACTTCCCACAACGGTCGTTGGCGGTCCATGGCGTGGCTGTGTTCCGCTGAGACAAAGGCCAGCAGTTCCCGGATCCGCCCCGGGGTGGGCAGGGCCTCGAAGCGGAAATGGTGTTCCAGGTCCGGGCGTTCATCTTTCTCCCAGTAGAACTGGCCCCAGCGCTGTACCAGGCGCTTGTTCAATGGCGGGGACACCTCGGTGTAGGCACGCATTTGCTCGGCCAGCTCGTAAACATAGTTGTCGCCAGCTTCTTCTGGAAATGAGAACAGCTGCAGGCCGGCAACGTGCATGGGTTGCTGGCGTTTTTCCAGCCAGAGGAAAAGTTGGTCTTCGGGGCTCAGGCGTTTCACGGAATCCTGCCTTGTTGATTATTTTTCAATGGTTGATGGTACATTTATTGGTGGCGTTATGGCGAGATGTGGTGTGTTCGGCCAGCCGAGCGCAGATTGCCATTCATGCTGCAAGCAGCCTTGTTACGGGTGTTATTGGTAGCGAGCTTGGATTTTCTCGAGTGTGCCATCGTGTTTGAACGTCTCCACAGTTTCGTTGAGTGCGCGGAGGAGTTCGGAGGGAAAATCCTGGTTGCAGACCAGCCAGAGTTCGAAGACTTCATCACTTTCGGCCTGGGGATAAATTTCCATGTCATGCTGTGACGCAATGTAAGGGCCTGCGATGGAGCCGGCGAGCCAGAGATCAATGCGTTCCCATTTGAGTTTGGCCAGATTGTCTGCGACCTCGGTGACAGGATCGACAGGAACTCCCTGGGCTTCTACCCAGCCGGAATAGGCGTCGGCGATCTGGCCGCCTACCCGGTAATCACGGGCTCCCTCAATAGTTTCCAGCTCGGGAGAATCAGGGGTCAGGGAATACAGGATGATTCGTTCACGTGTGAGCGGGCCGACCCATTGATAGATGTCCTCGCGCTCCGGTGTGCGCGCTCCTGAGAAAAAGCAGGTTCTGTCATTCTGGCGAGTGGCCAGTTGTGCGCGGCCCCAGGGCACTATCATGAATTTCACGTCCAGATCCAGCTTTTCAGCCGTCAGCTTCAGCAGTTCCGTGTTGATGCCCACGATGTCGCCATCGTTGCTGAAACTGAAGGGTGCGTATTCCTCCGTGTAGAACCGCAGGGGAGGGTTGTCTGTCTGTGTCTCACTGTGCGCGATAACAGTGAAGATGGACAGGAGCAAACAGAGGGAGCATCGGACCATTGAGTTAAAGCTCTGGACAACATTTACTCTCATTATAGGGGTCAGCAGCCGTTACAGTTAGCATTTCGCATTATTTATTTTTACGGCTTGGCGTTCGATATCTTTGGCAGGCAGGGAGTGATCAATAGGGTGGGGCGGTGAGCAGGGCCCATGGAATACGGCCTGCTCACCGTTGGAAGCACATCAATGTCGGGGCACAATCAGCACCTTGCCGTCGCGCTCACCGGCGACAGCCGCCGCCACGGCGTCCTTGATCTCGCTGACGTCGTACTCCGCCGCGATATTGGCCTTAAGTTGGCCGCTGGCGATCTGTTTGGTGATGTCGTAATAGAGCTTCATCTGCGCCTCGCGACTGGCATTCCTGAACCAGCGAGCCAGCCAGAAACCCTTGAGCGCAATGTCGCGGAAGACGATGTTGGCCGGTGAAACCTGACAGGGTTCGCCGCTCATCATGCCGTAGTTCACGACCACGCCACCCTCGGCCACGCAGTTGGCAATGTGGTCGGTGGCCGCGCCGCCCACGGCATCAATGCCCAGATGAATCTCGGCACCCCCGGTGGCGTCGCGCACCCGCTTGTGCAGATCCGGCCCATCCACCAGGGTGACGTCGCCACCCTGGGCTTCGACCGAGGCCACCGCCGACTCACGCCGAACCACGTTGACGGTTTTCAGGCCCCGTGATTTCGCGTGCTGAATCAGATAGCCGCCAACGCCTGAATTGGCCACGTTCTGGATGACCCAGTCGCCTTCATCGAGGTTTACGAACTGGTTGAGCAGCAGGATGGCCGTGGGCGGATTCACCGTCATCATGGACAATTGTTTCGGGTCGGCTTCACTGGGAAGCGGTACCAGGTCCTTCGCTTGGGCCACTACGTGGCTGGCCCAGGTGCCAATGCCTATGGGCAGCAATACCGTCTGGCCTTTCTCGGGCCCGCTGGCGCCCGCGCCCAGTTCCACAACCCGGCCCACGCCTTCGTTGCCACCAATGGCCGGGAGCGGGGGCAGCACGCCGTAGTCACCGGTGAGGGTGAGCACGTCCGAGGGGTTGATGGGTGCAGCAAGCACCTCCACCAGTGCCTCGCCTTCGCCGGGCTGTGGTGTATCCACAGTCACGGCTTCAATCACGTCCTGGGGAACGGGGCCGCGCTTTTCGTATCTGGCCTGTTGCATGCTGTTGCTCCTGTCCGGTGATGGGGACCTCAGCGTACCCGGTCGGTCTGCAGGTACTGCTTGGGCAGCGAGATGCCGTCGTCGTAGAGCGTGATGCCGGAGCGCAGGCAGACCGAAAGGTTGCGATGGGACTCCTCGGTTTCCCTGGGAAGCATGTCTTCGACGGTACGCATCTCGTCGATCAGCTCCTGCTCGGTCAGCGTCATTTTCTCCTGGGCAAACTCGCTGATTTCGAGGTTCTGTACGATCTGATAGCGTCCGTAATCACAGCGCACGGGGAAAGAGTAGAAAATGCCCTTTTCTATGCCGTAACTGCCATCGCTGACGATGCCCATGCTGACCCAGTCGTGCTCCGGGGTGCCGTTGATCCAGTCATGCATGTGATGAATGATCGCCTGGGCGGCCGAGGCGGCACTGGAGTGGCCGCGGGCATCGATAATGGCGGAGCCGCGTTTCTGGATCTTTTCGATGAATTCCTCCCGATACCATTTCTGGTCAATCTGGCGGAAGGCCGGCTCGCCGTGAATGGTGGCGTGGCGCAGATCCGGAAACTGGGTGGAGGAATGGTTGCCCCAGACGATGATGCGATGGATGGCACTCGGGTTGGCGCCGGTGCGGTTGGCCAGAATGCCCCGGGTGCGGTTGTGATCCAGCCGGGTCAGGGCAGTGAACTGGGCTGGGCTCAGATTTGGGGCGTTGCGGCTGGCGATCAGAGCATTGGTGTTGGCCGGGTTGCCCACCACCAGCACCTTCACGTCCCGGTTGGCGAACTCATTGATGGCTTTGCCCTGCTTCGCGAAGATAGGTCCGTTGGCGGTGATCAGCTCGCTGCGCTCCATGCCTGGGCCGCGAGGTTTGGCGCCGATCAGCAGCACATAGTGGGCACCAATTACCCCTTCTTCAATGTTGTCGTGCAGGCTGATGCTGTGAAGCAGGGGAAAGGCACAGTCCTCCAGCTCCATGGCCAGCCCACGCAGGGATTCCATGGCCTGGGGTACTTCAATCAGTTGCAGGATCACAGGCTGATCCTGGCCGATCATCTCACCGGTGGCGATCTTGAACAGCAGGGAATGGCTGATGCTACCGGCGGCACCGGTAACCGCAATTCGAACCGGACGTCTCATGGGGAAACCTCTGAGTTGATGGCTAATGGTTGCTCAGTATAACGGTTCACTCTCCCGCAACGCACGATGTGCGACCTCGCCCCGGTAGGGGCCCGGTTTCAGGTCGCAGGTCTCAGGTTGCAGGTGGTATTGATCTGAGACTTTCAATCGCCTGC
>SLIH01000392.1 GCA_007135745.1 Halomonas sp.
CAAAGCCAACCACCAGGGCGTTGCGCTGGTCGTAGGCAATGCCGTTGTCCGTCAGCCACTGCTGCATGCTGCCGTCAAAGAACCAGACCTCCACCATGGGACTGAGATTGACGCTGAACCAGCCAACCAGCAGCACGACCGGCACCAGCAACGCCGCTTCCCAGCCCGGCGGCACCAGCGAACGGAATGCGCCCGGCAGCCGACTCCACAGCAAAGCAAAGGCGAGCATGGCCACAGGGAGCAGCAACAGCACGCTGAACACCGCCGGCAGGTGATTTTCGACGAAAGGCGCCATCCAAAGCCCTGCAAGGAAGCCAAGGACCACCGTCGGCAGCGCTTCCATGATCTCGATCGAAGGTTTGACCACGCCACGCAGCTTCGGCGTCATGAAATAGGCGGTGTAGATGGCACCCATGATCGCCAGTGGGATGGCAAACAGCATGGCGTAGAAGGCCGCCTTGAGCGTGCCCACGGACAGCGGCACCAGGCTCATCTTGGGCTCGAAGTCATCGGTGGAGGAGGCGGACTGCCAGACGTAATCCGGCTGTGAGCGCCCCTCATACCAGACCTCGTGCCACAACGTTGAAAAAGACACTTCCGGGTGACGATTCCAGACGTCGAACACATGCATCTGGCCCACACCATCAATCGCCATCAGGCGTCCATCCCGGGGCGATATGGCCAGCTTCTGAATGGGGCCATCGGCCACCTTCTTGCGCAGCAGATCCGAATGAGCCGTGGCATGGTGAACACCCACGGTGCCGCGATCATCCGCTACCCAGAAGCCCTTGCGGAAATACTCCGGTGCTATGTGGGTAACGCTGCCCTCGTAAGACTGGAAGTCCCGCACCCGCTGCAGATGATGAACGTTCGCATCATCGCGCACCGGAAACCACTGGGAGACCTCACCGTCCGAAGTACCCACGATCAGCGACACGGTGCCAATCAGAAAATCCATGGCCGTGATACGTTCGCCTTCGTTGGCAATCTGGAGGGTCTCGGCCTTGTGAATATTGTTGAGTCGGGCAATGTTGAAGTGATGCAGTTGCCCCTGGTCATCGGCCACGTACAGATGACGGAAGCGGTTATTGAGCTGCATGTGAAGTGGCCGGCCATCGATCCGGCCCACTTCATGGCGCTGCTGTTTGAGCTCGGTTTCGCCGGTCATCATGTTGGTCGATTCTTCGAAAACAGAGAGCAGGATCCGCCCGTCCTCGGTGGCGGCGGCCACATAGGTTTCGCCCCTGCGGGTTTGTACCGCCAGAACAGTCAGCGGCTGGCCCTCCGGGTCCAGCGTCACCGGCTCGTTTCCCACCGGAAAGCCAATTTCCGCCTCAATGACTCGCTGCCCGTCGGGATAGGTATTGTTGTAGTCATGACGCACGATCAACGCCTGACCGTTATCAAACCCGAGCCCCACCACATTGCTTTGCGCCTCGCCAACGGCGTGCGATGTCGTTTTCGCCCTTTCCGGAACCGGAAGTTGCACATCCCTGCGGATGGCGCCCCCATCAATTTCGAAGAAACTGGCGCGCCCGGAGCTGGTATAAAGCGCCACGAGCTCCTGATAACGCTCCATGGCCAGATGAACCATCTCGTCACCCGGCGTTACCACTGGCAGTGGCTCGACAAACTCCATGTCGGCCGAGGGCGACTGGAACAGCGGCGCCACTTCGCTGAACAGGTACACAAAAATCAGGGCCAGGGAAGCGACCACACCAATGCCCGCCATGCCGATGCCATAGCGTGAAAGATGGTCCTTAAGTGCCCGTTTGCGCCGAAGCCTGGCACGCTGTTGAGCGTCAGGCAGAATCGAGGAATATTTCTGAGACATGGTGTCCATCCAGGGTCGTGGGACTGTCTGTTTTCAGATGGGAGGACAATAAGGCAGATATGTGACAGCTTTATGACAGACTGAAATAAAGAGCCCAACCGGCCAGGAAGCCGGTCGGGCGAAGAGACATTATTCGATGCCCAGTTCTTTGAGGGTACGGTTGGCAACAGCGGCTGGCAGCGGCACGAAACCATCACGGTTAACCACTTCCTGCCCCTGGCGTGAGAGCATCATTCTGACGAATTCCCGATCCAGCGGCGACAGATCCTCTCCCGGCGCCTTGTTCACATAGACGTAAAGGAAACGGGCCAGCGGATAATCACCAGTTACGGCATTCTCACCAGTCGGTCCGAACAACTCTCCACCGGTTTCCCGGGAGAGCGGAATCGCCCGCACCTGAGACGTCAGGTAACCAATACCTGAGTAGCCGATACCATTGCGGGATTCGCTGACCCCCTGTACCACCGAGGCCGAACCAGGCTGCTCATTGATGGAGGCCTTAAAATCACCGCCACAGAGTGCGTGCTCCTGGAAGTAACCGTAAGTACCGGATACCGCATTACGGCTGTAGAGCGTAATGGAACGGTTCTGCCAATCACCTTCCAGGCCCAACTGGCCCCAACGGGTGATATCTTCGTGGTGATCACAACGGCGCGTGTCGGAGAAAACCGCATCCACTTGCGGAATGCTCATGCCTTCGATCGGATTATCCTGGTTCACATAAACCGCGAGCAGGTCGATGGCCACGGGAACCGCCGTGGGTTCATAGCCGTGACGCTCTTCAAAGGCACGGATTTCAGAAGCCCGCATCTGACGACTCATGGGACCTACGTTGGCCGTGCCCTCGGTCAGGGCCGCCGGTGCGGTGGATGAGCCTGCACCCTGAATCTGGATGTTGACGTTGGGGTAGAACTCGTTGAATTCCTCGGCCCAGAGCGCCATGAGGTTGTTGAGGGTATCAGACCCCTCGCTGGACAGGTTGCCGGAAATACCGCTGGCGCGCTCATAGACCGGAAGTCCCGAGTCTACGTCCGCAACGGCGGCACCGCTGACAAACACTGTGGTGACCGCAAAGGCCGAAACAAGCTTCTTCAGGTTCATGCTGTTCTCCATCATCGATTGGAATCACTTTTGAGCGATGGGAGCATCCTAAGCCTCAAAAATGACAGTTGAATGACAGCAATCGACCTGATGGTAAATCTTCCCCGGAATCCGACTTGCGCCCAGCATCGCAGGGCCTACAGTGGAGAAATACGTGCCAATAACGGAGACCCCCATGAACAACGGAAAAAAACGGCGTATCGCGGTCGTGCCCGGCGATGGTATTGGTCCGGAAGTCATCGAGCAGGCCCTGCGGCTTCTGTCGAAACTCCGGGATGACCGGGGGCTGACATTGGAGTGGGAACGCCTGGACTGGCCGTCCACGGCCTGGCACCAGGCCCATGGTCGCATGATGCCGGAAGATGGACTCAAACAACTGGAGCAGTATGACGCCATCCTCCTTGGTGCCCTGGGGGATCCCGGCCCACTTCGCGACCCCAGCCGTTATGTGCTTCCGGACAGTGTCTCCCTCTCTCCCCTGCTGGAGATGCGCAAGGGCTTCGACCAGTGGGTGTGCGAACGCCCTGCCCGACAACTGGAAGGGGCCCGCCAGTATTTGGCCGACCCCCGGGCGGCGGATACCGACATGCTGGTAATCCGGGAGAACAGCGAAGGCGAGTACGTCGGCCAGGGCGGCCGGCTGCGTCAGGGACAGCCCGGGGAAATCGCCACCCAGACGGAAATCTTTACCCGTTTCGGCACCGAGCGCATTATCCGCTACGCTTTCGAGCGGGCCCGAAAACGCGCCACGGAACGTCAACAGGCCGGCGAAACACGCACATTCAAGCAGCTCGATGACAGTGAGCGGGAAAGTCAGGTCTGCATCATCACCAAACGCAATGCCCTGCGCTACTGGGGCGATATGTACACCGAGGTGTTCGATGAGGTGGCGGCGGATTATCCGGATGTGGGTACCACCCACGAACTCATCGACGCGGCCTGCATGAAGTTTGTCCAGGCGCCCTGGCAGTTTGATGTGGTGGTGGCCAGTAACCTTCAGGGGGACATCCTGACGGATCTTGCAGCCGTTATCTCCGGCGGACTCGGCGTCGCCCCCTCCTGCAACCTGAATCCGGACGACCGTTCAAGGCCTTCGATGTTCGAGCCCACCCACGGCAGTGCGCCGGATATCGCTGGCGAAAACAAGGCGGACCCAACCGCCATGCTGTTTACAGCGGCCCGGATGCTGGATTGGCTGGGAGAAGAGGACAGCGCCCTGGCAGAGGCCGCATGGCAGCTCCATGAGGCGGTTGCGGCGGATCTGGCCGCCAACGGCGATCAGACCCGATCAACCAGCGCCATTGGTGACGCCATTCTGGAGAGGTTGAAGTAAGGCCGATTAGGGATTAGGCACGTACCCACGCGCCTTATCGACCACGTTGAACAGTGCCTGCCCTTCTTTCCAATTGCTTAGATTGGCGAGAAACTGCTCCGTCAGCGCGGCCTTCCAGCCATTGAAATCTCCCGCCATATGAGCGGTGATGATCACGTTTTCCATACCCCAGAGGGGATGGTCCGAAGGCAGTGGTTCTTCCTCAAATACATCCAGGCCGGCGCCGGCGATTTCCCCCTTCTCCAGCGCTTTTACCAGATCGTCGGTCACCACGATGGGGCCGCGCCCAATATTGATCAGCCGGGCACTGGATTTCATCGCACGAAAGGCGTTGGCATTGAACATACCCTGGGTCGCCGGCGTCAGCGGCGCGGCAATCACCACGTAATCCGCCAGCCCAAGTTGCTCCGGCAAGCTGTCGTTACCATGAACGGCAACAAAATCCGGATCGTCTGAACGTGCCTGGCGGGCGATGCCGTGAACCTCCAGGCCAATGGCGGAGACCAACCGTCCGATCTGCCGGCCAATGGAGCCCGCGCCCACAACCAGTACCCGCTGCCCCTGAGCCCTTTCGGTATCCCGGTGCTTCCAGCGACGCTCCTGCTGAAGCCGCAGCGAGCCGGGGAAATCCTTGGCGAACATCAGAATGGTGCAGAGCACGTATTCGGCGATGGTGCGATCGAATATGCCCTGAGCGTTGGTCACCGTGACATCGCTGTCGATCAGTTCCGGGAACATCAAGGCATCCACGCCCGCGCTGGTGGCGTGAATCCATTCCAGCCGGTCCGCCGACGGCCAGGCTTCCTGCAGGGCTTCAGTGCGAAAGTCGGTCACCATCATGATATGGGTGCCCGGAAGGGTTTTGCGCAGGCTGTCCGCATCCCAGGCGAAACGCACCTCGGCGAGCTGGTACAGGGGATCGAGACCGGGCGGTGCCTCTTCGTCCGGAGCTGTCAGCACGGTCACCACAAGTCCATCAGTATTGCTGCTCATAGCTCCTCCTCTGAATCAAAGACGTTGTCACTAGCGTAGAGCCAATGCCGGCGCATTGCCACAGCCTGTTACTGTCCCATCCAACAACAGCGAACCCGCATAAGGACTTTCCCTGATGCCCGCGCCTTCTTATCCACTTGCTTTAAACGATTTTGTTGGCCATTGTTGCAGAAGGGCCGTGTGACGGCCTTCAGTCAGTTATTCCGGGAGGTTCTCTATGGCATCATCGGCAGGAAAAACGGTTCCGGGAAGCGCGCCGACTCGAAAAATAAAGTACCGCAAGACCAAGGCACGCTGGCATCCTTCGATGCAGGCTATTCCGGTACCCGGTATCCGCCGCATGGTAAACATGGCCGCCGAGATGGAAGACGTCATTCATCTTTCCATCGGCCAGCCGGATCTGCCGACACCTCGTCACGTCTGCGATGCCATGATTGATTCCATTCAGGCGGGCCAGACCGGCTATACCATGGACGCCGGCCTGCCCGAACTCCTGGTCGCCCTGCGTGACTATTATGGCGCGCGTTACAACCGCAAACTGACCACCGATAACATCCTGGTGACAAGCGGCGCCACCGAGGCCATGTACCTGGCTCTCTCCGCCACGGCCGCCCCGGGGCGACAGTTCCTGGTAATCGACCCCTCATTCCTGCTATATG
>SLIH01000342.1 GCA_007135745.1 Halomonas sp.
AAATGCGGATTACGCACTCTATATACGCGGCATCGCGTCCTACAACATGGACATTGGCCTCGCCCAGCGCTACTTCGGTGTCGCGGCTGACGCCCGGGATCCCGGACAACAACGCCGGGCATTCGATGATTTCGAACGCCTGGTGACTCAGTTCCCCGACAGCGAATACGCCCCCGATGCCCGTCAACGGATGATCGCAATCCGTAACCGGCTGGCCAACCTGGAGTTACACGCGGCGCGCTATTACATCAAGCGACAAGCCTACGTGGCCGCTGCCAATCGTGCCCAGAACGTGATCGAGGACTACCCCCGCACGCCCGCGACCGAGGAAGCCCTGGTGATCATGGCGGAGATGTACAAACGGCTGCGCCTCGAAGACGAGCACCAGGATACCGTGGAGGTGCTGGCCCTGAACTACCCCCAGAATCCGGCACTGGGCAGGGACGGCCAGTTCGTCCGCCAGCATTTCGGGATTCAGGATCGCTCCCTGCTGAATGTTGTAACGTTCGGGCTCCTGGGTCGAGGGCATTGATCAGATACCCGGTCGCCAGCCATTGGTGATCGGGTAGCGCCGATCCTTCCCGAACCCCCGGTCCGTTATCCGGACCCCAATCGGGGCCTGGCGGCGCTTGTACTCGTTGACATCCACCAGTCGAATCACCCTGGACACATCCTCGCGCTCGAAGCCTTCGGCAATAATCGACTCCGCGCTATAATCCCGCTCCACATACAACTCCAGAATCTCGTCCAGAACCTCATACTCCGGGAGGCTGTCCTGATCCTTCTGATCTGGCGCCAGTTCGGCAGAGGGCGGACGATCAATGATACGCTGCGGAATCACCTCACCGTCTCGATTGCGCCACCGGGCCAGCCGATAGACCAGTGTTTTCGGCACATCCTTGATGGCACTGAAACCACCGGCCATATCCCCGTACAATGTGGAATAGCCAACGGCCAGCTCACTTTTGTTGCCCGTGGTCAGCACCAGAGAGCCCAGCTTGTTGGAAAGACTCATCAGCAGCACACCACGAATCCGTGCCTGCAGATTCTCCTCCGTGGTGTCCACGGGCCGATCCCCAAAAGGCTCCGCCAGTTGCTTCATGAATTCGTCATAGATGGATTCGATGGAAATCACGCGGTAGCCCACGCCGGTATTCGCAGCAAGGGCTTCGGAATCCTCCAGACTCATGCTCGAGGTGTAACGGAAAGGCATCATCACCGCCATGACCCGCTCGGCTCCCAGCGCATCGGCGGCCAGTGTCAGGGTCAGCGCCGAATCAATCCCGCCTGACAGACCCAGAACCACGGATTTAAAGCCGTTTTTCTCCACGTAATCGCGGATTCCGATCATCAGGGCGCGGTACACCGACTCTTCGAGAGACAGTGGGTCCGGCAGTGGCTGAGACACCGGCTGACAGTGATGATCGTAGTTCAGGTCAACGGGGAAAAGTCCGGTCTCAAACTGGGGCAGTTCCACGCAGCGCGTTCCGGACTGGTCATAGACAAGGGAGCCGCCATCAAACACCAGCTCATCCTGACCACCAACCAGGTTGGCGTAAATGATGGTCACATTGTTCTCGCGGGATTTTCGCGCCAACAGCGCCTGGCGCTGCTGCTGTTTCTCAGTGTCAAAGGGCGAGGCATTGATATTGATGATCAGCGCTGCTCCGGCCTCGGCAGCCGCTTCCACCGGCCCTTCGTGCCAGAGATCCTCACACACCGTGACCGCCGTCGGAATCCCGCCCAGATCAAAAACAACGCTGGCCTCTCCGGGCGCGAAGTAACGGGCCTCATCAAAGACCTGATAATTGGGCAGGTGGTGTTTGCAGCAGACCCGCCGCAGCTCACCGTTCTCGATAATCGCCGCCGCGTTGTACTGCAGCCCCTGCTGATGCAGCGGCAGACCGATAATCAGCGTGGCCTGCAAGGCCTCGTTCTGGATGCGGTCCATGGCATCCTGAATACGCACGGCAAGACTCGGACGCAACAGCAAATCCTCCGGCGGATAGCCGGTCAGCGCCAGCTCCGGAAATACAACAACATCGGCCCCATGGGCATCGATGGCTTCCCGCGCCGCCTCAATCACGCGGTCCGTGTTACCGGGAATATCCCCGACAACCAGATCCAGCTGCGCGATAACCACTCTTCGACTGACACCCATTTGACCTGATCTCCTGTCACGAATTCGATTTGCAGGCTATTATAACGACATGAATCCTGTCTGGCTTCCACGCCAGCGCCATTCCTTTCCGGACACTGAGAGCCCGAAACGCTATGGTTGCCATGCCGCAATCCGGCCAGCAACGGCAGCAAGCCCGCCTGTTCCGCATCTATAACTACTATCGGATCGTCATCAGTCTGCTGCTGGTGGGCCTGCTGCTGCTCGAAGCCGAAGTTCTGGGTACACCGCCACAGCAGACCGCCCTGTTCCAGATCACGGCGCTGAGCTACCTGGCACTCAACATATTCATCGGCCTGGTGCTGCTGGCAGGCTACCCGCTGCGCCAATGGCACGTGGTTCTTTCGCTGCTGATCGACATCGTTGTGCTGCACCTCCTTGCCGTGTTCAGCGGCGGTATCGGAACCGGTATCGCAAACCTGATCATCATCAGCGTCGCCGCCGGAAACATCCTTACACCCAGTCGCCTCGGCCTTTTCTACGCAGCACTGGCGACACTGTTTTCCCTGGGTGCGGCCATCTGGCTGGTCCTGGCTGTCGGACAGGGTGTGGACACCATTGTCCGCGCGGGCATCACCGGCGTCATCTACTTCGCCGTAGCCTTTATAATCCAGTACATCACCCGGCGACTCGCCTCCAGCGAGCGGCTGGCAACGGAACGTGCCCACAGCATTGCCCGACTGGAGCAGCTCAACCATCAGATCATCCAGAGGATGCATACCGGCATTGTGGTCTCCGACCGCACCGGTACCGTCCATATGGCCAACGGCGCTGCCGGTGAACTCCTTCTGGGAACACGTGAGTCGGCCAGTCAGATCCGCTACCTGCCCCACCCTCTGAAGCGGCGCATGGAACAATGGCTGAGCGAACCGGGCCTTCGTAGCCAGCCCTTCCATGCCCGGGAAAACACCCCGCAGGTACAAGCCAACTTTACCCGGCTGGATCCGCCCCTGGATGATCACATCCTGGTTTTTCTCGAAGACACCGGCAAGATCATGCAGCAGGCTCAGCAGATGAAACTGGCCTCTCTGGGCCGACTGACCGCGGGCATCGCCCACGAGATTCGCAACCCCCTGGGCGCGATCAGCCATGCCGCGCAGCTTCTGCATGAATCCGATCAACTGGTGGATGGCGACCGGAAAATGACCAGCATTATTCAGCGACACAGTCAGCGCGTGAATGCCATTGTGGAGAATGTACTGGAGCTCTCCCGCCGACGTTCAGCCGATATGCGCCTGGTCGATGTGGGCCAGTGGCTGGCCCGGGTGGTCAACGAGTACCGCGAAGCCAATCCCGAACACTGTGTCATCGACCTCAAGGTCCGCAACGGCCAGCCCCTGGCGCGATTCGACCCGTCCCAACTGCAGCAGGTTCTGAGCAATCTCATGGATAACGGACTGCGCTACAGCAGGAAACGCACAAGAGAAGGGAGTCTGACCCTGTGTGTCGGCATCACCGAAGACGGGCAACGCGCCTACATTGATGTCCGCGACCAGGGACCGGGGCTGACCGAGCAGCAACGCAACTCCCTGTTCGAACCTTTCTTCACCACCGAACAGGGCGGCACCGGCCTTGGTCTTTATCTGGCGCGGGAGCTGTGCGAGGCCAACCAGGCCCAACTGGCATTGCTTGACGCCAGCGACAAGGGCTGCTGTTTTAGGATAACTTTTGCCCATCCGCGCCGACGCGTATCTGATTTTCCTGAACCCGTGGAACCAGCGGAACTGAATCATGACAACCTATAAAGCACTGGTGGTTGACGACGAACCGGATATTCGCGAACTGCTCGATATCACCCTGAGCCGGATGGAGATCGACTGCTCCACCGCCGCCACCGTGGGTGAAGCCAAAGAGCTGCTGCAGTCCTGCTCGTTCAACCTCTGCCTGACCGACATGAGCCTGCCCGACGGCAACGGCATTGATCTCGTCAACTGGATGCAGACCAACTGCCCGGATACCCCGGTTGCCGTTATCACCGCCTACGGCAGCATGGATGCCGCGATTTCCGCACTCAAGTGCGGCGCCTTCGACTTTGTCTCCAAACCCGTGGAACTTCCGCGCCTGAGGGAGCTTGTTCAGAGCGCGCTGCGCCTGCCCGGCAAAGAAGAGACAACGGAGGATACCGACGCCGGGGACGGCAACCTTCTTCTTGGCGAATCGCCCGAAATTGAACACCTCCGACGCCAGGCGCGCAAGGTGGCCCGCAGCCAGGCGCCGGTTTACATCAGCGGCGAATCCGGCAGCGGCAAGGAACTGGTGGCACGCCTGATCCATGAGCAGGGCCCCCGCAGGGACAAACCCTTTGTGCCCGTCAACTGCGGTGCCATTCCCGATGAGCTGATGGAGAGCGAATTCTTTGGCCATCGCAAAGGAAGCTTCACCGGCGCCAACGAAAACAAAGATGGACTCTTTCAGGCGGCCCACGAAGGCACCCTCTTTCTGGATGAAGTGGCCGACCTGCCCATCGCCATGCAGGTCAAACTGCTGCGGGCCATTCAGGAAAAAGCTGTGCGACCCGTGGGTGCTTCGAGTGAAGTCAACGTTGACGTGCGTATCCTCAGCGCCACCCACCGCAATCTCGCCGAACTGGTGGAGAAAGGTGAATTCCGTCAGGATCTCTTTTACCGCATCAACGTCATTGAGCTCCGCGTACCGCCGCTGCGTGAAAGACCTTCGGATATCCCCTTGCTGGCCCGCCAGATACTCGACCAACTGGCCCGGGAGTATGAACTGGAGCCGGTCGAGCTGGCCGACGACGCAATGGCAGCGCTTCAGGCCTACCACTTCCCCGGCAACGTCCGCGAACTTGAAAATATCCTGGAGCGGGCCTTCACCCTCAGCGAAGGCAATCTCATCCGCGCCGAAGAGCTGCAGATGAAAGCCACCTCCCTAACGCCCACCAACGGCGACTCGACGGTGCCGGAAGCCCCGGAAGGCGAGATCGACCTGGAGAATTACCTGGAGACCATTGAGCGTCGCACCATTGAGAAGGCACTGGAGGCCACCCGATGGAATAAGACAGCGGCTGCCAGGCGACTGGGGATTTCTTTTCGGGCGTTGCGTTATCGGTTGAAGAAGCTTGGGATGGAGTGAAAAAGAAAGGAAGGTTGCAAGTTACAAGTTGCAGGTTACAAGAAAAGCCTAGTCGAGCGGAGGGAACCGCATCAATGGCACTTTCCATCCGGGAAACCCCTTACCTTCTGCATCTTTTCTTCCGAAAAAACTGGCGGTAATATTTCTTCCGGCTCAGGACGAGCCGTTTTCTGAAGGACAATCGGAAAGGGAGTTCAGGGATGAACTATTTTTCTCGCCAGCAGGGGCTGACGCTGATCGAGCTTCTTGCAGCCATGGTGATCCTCGCACTGGTTCTTGGTCTGGGCAACGTTGGCTTCAGTCGGCTCATCGAGAGCCATGAACGCCAAGCGGCCCTCGACAATCTTTATCGCTTCTTCCAGACGGGCCGCAACGAAGCGGTAACACAACGGACGATGGTCACCATCTGCCCGCTCAGCAAGGACGATGTCTGCTCCAATGACTGGAACCTTCCCATACAGATGTTCCTTGACCCACACAACGAACGGCAACTGAGCGCAGACACCAAACTACTACGCAGTCTCGATCCACCCAAGCGGGGCACTCTGGAAGCCCGACCAGCCTGGAAAAGCTACTTCCAGTTCCGTCCAATAGGAACAGCCCATGGCACGCTGGGCAACATCACCTA
>SLIH01000211.1 GCA_007135745.1 Halomonas sp.
AAGTCAGTATCAACATATCTGACCAGCGTATCAATACCATATTGTGATGGTCAGGTATTTTTTCAACCGTGACCATGCCCCTTGCATTCCCGCCTGTTTGTGCCACGATTGTCACCCTGCGTGCCCTGAACTTCACGACACAGAACCCGATGCAGCCGTTCAAACCCCGAGAAACACTCAGTGAACAGGTCGCCCAGCACCTGGAGAACATGATTGCCTTCGAACAGCTCAAATCCGGCGAGCGGGTTCACGAAGCCAACATGGCCCGGCAGCTGGATGTCAGTCATGGGTCGGTACGCGAGGCACTCCTGGTACTGGAAAAGCGCCACCTTGTGCGCAACATTCCCCGCAAGGGCGCCTTCGTCACCAAATTGGACGAAAATTTCGTGCGCAGCCTCTACGAGGCCATGATCGTTTTCCTCACCCACACCAGCCGAAAACTTGTGCGCCAGTGGCAGCCCAGAGACATGGAACGCCTGGAAGCACTGTACGATCAGATGAACGAGTACTATCGCAACGGACAGCTGATGGCATTTCTCGACACCGGCATCGAATACACCCAGGCCTCTCTGGCCTATGCGGACAACTACTTCATCACCGCCGCCATTAACGACCTCTGGCCTTCCGCCAAGCGCTGCGCTTTTGTTGCCCTGCGACAGGGCAATCAGGTTCTCGTGGATAACCTGGAACACATGCGCGAATCACTGGATCGTCTGCACGAGCGCGACGAGGAAGGTCTGATCCGCACGGTCGAGAATTACGCCCAACAACAGTGTGAACAGGTCATAGCCTGCCTGGAGCAACGCCAGCAGTCCGCAGACGAGGCCTGATAATGACACGGCCTCTAACCCGGCTTTCATCCAGAAGCCCCTTGACCACCCGAACCCTGAGTGAGGGGTCCAGATACATCGTGACTTTCTGCATACTGCTGCTGCTAGGCGGCTGTGCTGCGGTGTTTGATCATGCCCCCACACTGCCGGAAAAAGAAGATCCACCCGAATGCACCTGGGAAATCATCCGGGGCGTTGCTGTGCTTACCGCAACGGATGGCGAGAAGCAGCTCTTTACCTTTCATCCCGGAGGTATAGAGATCATCAAAGAGGCATCCTCGTCATCGGAAAGTGCCTCCATTGACGACGAATTCAAGGCCTTGCTGAGGACGCCAACCTCTGGCCCCTGTCAGGATCCTGAGCTTGAACTGGTTGATCCCGTAGGTAGTGACTAGATGAAACTCGAGGAAATCTACACTCGCCCGGAAACCCGCTTACTGCGCAACGCCCATAACACCATCAATGCAATGGGCGCTGTCGGTATCTTTATCCTTCTTCTGGGGGTTGGTTTTTCCAAGGCGGCTCAGAATATCGGCATGGGATTGGCCCTGCTTGCGCTGCTGTCAGCTCTGACACTACCAGGACACCCCCTGCGCGGCATTCTCAAACGAGAGCCGCTTGCCTGGATGACCGGACTCTGGATTCTATATCTCGTCCTGCTCGCTCACTTCACGGCGCAGCTGACGCCGGATATCGCCGCAGATCAATACGATGGCGCCTGGAAGCTCTCGCGACTGTTTCTGGTGTTGCTGGTTGGCTTCTGGGTCGGCAGGTCCTTCAGTAACCCCGTTATTCCGGCCATGATTGTGTTGTCCAGCTTTTTTATTGGCGCACTGATTTTCCACCATGACCAGGACTGGCCGGTTTTCGGAGTAACGCAGCGCCGGCTCGATTTCTGGGAAAATCCCCAGTTCTATGGCCTGCTCAGTGGAACAATACTGCTCGGAACCATGCTTTTAACCCGAGATATTGTGGGCCATTGGCGCCACTGGAGTTTTGGTCCACGACTGCTTTTCTGGATGGCGCTGCTGGCGCTGAGTCTCAACGCCTTTCTGATCTCCGAGGCCCGGGGATCCATGGCTGGCCTTCTGGTTGCCGTACTGGTCGCTGGCGCCCTGCTGCTGGCACGCTTTCACAAAGGGCATTACTTTACACGGACTCACGCCATCGTCACCGGGGTGGGCGTGGTGCTGCTGGCGGGCACTCTGTGGATGGCTTACGACCGAGCGGAAGAGCGCTTCAGCCGTGACCTGGAAACCCTTCAACAGGCGTTCAGTTCCGATGAGGACATCCGCCCCACCAATATGGGCATCCGTCTGGTTCAGTGGCAGACCGCAGTTCCGCTCTGGCGGGAACGTCCGATCTTCGGATGGGGGCCTGGTTCCGGAGAGCACCTCCACGAGCAGGCCGCATTACCCAATCGTTATCGCAGCGCCGGCAACCACTTCCATAATACCCATCTGGATCTGGCACTCTGGACCGGGGGCGTGGGTCTTGTCCTTTTTCTGATCACACTGGGCACATGGGCCGTCTCGCTATGGCAAACCTTCCTGGCCGGTGGAGCCGCCGGGCGAATCATGCTTTTTGGCTGGTGCAGCGCCATCATGTTCCTGGTGGCCGGACTAACCCAGACCTTTATAACCTCCCAGGTCAGCTGGTTCTTCCTGGGGGCGTTTCTGGGACCCCCCTGGGGTATCGCCCTGGCCAGGCGCGTTGCACGGGAGAGCAGAGATGGCGCCTGACCACCCACCGCGCATTCTGTTCATTCCCGTGAGCAGCCCAACCGGCGCCGGTGAATATTACCGCTGCCTGACACTTGGCCAGGCCTGCCTGGACCGCCATCCAGACTGGTCCCTGCATATCTGCGTGGACCGGAACGCCCGGGTCGAACGCCCCAAAACCATGCAATGCCATGAGCTGGACGGCTCCCCCACCCGGGATGTGGCCGGCACACAGCGACTGATCCGCGCGTTGCGCCCGGACCTGATCCTTTTTGACAGCACCCTGCGTCAATCACTGCTGCGGGAAGCTCAAGCCTGCAACGCGCGCACGATTTTCATCAGTTCACGCCCCAACCGTCGACGACTGGGCTTCGGCCTGCGCAAACTGCGTTGGCTCGACGGTCATTGGCTGATCGCCCCGCCCAGTGACCAGAAGCTGGGACCTTGGGAGCGCACCAAGCTGCGTCTGTTTCCTCATCGACAGGTGGAATTTTTCTCCACACTACTGCCTGAACCTGATCCGGAAAGGCGTCAACGACTGCTGGCCGATACGGAACTGCCTTCTGAGGATTACATTCTGGTGGTCCCCGGTGGCGGTGGCGGGAAGGTCGCAGGTCACCCCGTTGCCGAAATCTTCCAGCAGGCGGCGATCCGGATTCACCGTCAGGCTGGAACGCCCGTTCTTTTCATTGCCGGACCACTGAGTGACATAACGCTTGAGCAAACCCCCGGCCTGGTGCAATGGCGGTCAGTGGCTCCGGAAGTCCTCTCCGATCTGATTTCCGGCGCGAAACTGGTTGTTAGCGGTGGCGGCAGCATCGTACAGCAGACGCTTGCCCTTGCCCGCCCATGCCTGGCCGTTCAGGCGGCCGGCCAGGATCAGCGGGAACGGCTGAATGCCCTCAGCGAGCAGGGAGTGATAGCAACCTGTGCCCCGGAGCCGGACCTTATGGCCAGCACGGCTGTCGGGCTCCTGGCGGGTCCGAAAAGGGATCAGTTGATCTCCAACGGTCTCGGGGCAGGGTTTGGGAACGACATGGGCAAGGCCATGACAGCACTTGATCGACTTGTCAGAGGCCAGAAGCAAGCCGACGCAACAGACGGCGGGCCTTGAACAGGCGGCGCTTTTCAATGGCTTTCAGCATGCGCCGCAGGAGTCTGAACCTGTCCCAGGCAGCACGGTACTCGAAGAGCCGGGGGTAAGGACAGTCGGTCGCGAACGAGGAAACATAGGATTCGATGCAGGCGTCATGACGGGGGCCGCAGAGTGCTTCTCCGCTGTTCCAGACATCCCATTCCAACCCGCTGCCGATCGAGATCACTTCGTTATCAATGATCACCGGCCCCCGATCGGAAAGAACCACATTCGCCGGCGTTAGATCAGGGTGCAGAACAGCCGGTTCAGCGGGCTCGGGAAGGTGCTCCCAGAGTGCGGCGAGGATGGACTCCACCCGGGATTCCGAAGTGATCTCTGGCCCCAATCGCCGAAAGCGGCGGGCCAGCGTTTCCATATGGACATAGCCGGCATTACTGCCTGGCGGAACAGGCGTGCGATACAGCGCCGTCTGACACTGCAGCAAAACCTCCCGCTGCCTGGCTTTTGGCTCTTTCCTGCACGAGGGCCCTTCGACCCAATCCGCAATCAATACAGCGCCATCTCGGGCCACCAGGCCAGGCACCGGCCCGCCAGCGTGTTTAACCGCGGACAAAGCCTCTTCAGCCAATTCGGCCCGTCGCACGGATTCGCACTCGGCGACTTTGTACCGCCCTGCCGGTGTTTCAACGAACAGTGACAGCAGCCCGTGGTAATTAAGAATTTCCGCCCGCTCCAGTGCCTCACCCAGGTGTACCGCAAGGACATCGCGAACGGACCTGCCATCGGAAAAGACCGCATCCTGAGGTAACTGTTCTGGTGTGCGGCGGCGCTTCAGAGCCCATCGCATGGCAGAACCTCCGCTTTTATGTCAGCGACTTTCGACACCGTTGTAACCTGCCTGGCGAAGGTTTTCGTGATAGGAACGCCGGCCCAGATAAGCTGCTGCTTTCTGCTCGAACGGTGACAGACGTTCGCGCCAGGTTTCATCCAGCTGGATATTGGAGCTCTTATCCCTGCGCTGGCGGTTACCGCCAAGAATGTGGGTCTCCTGCTCACCGAATGTGCTGACCTGCTGCTCTTCAAACTCAAGTCCAGCGGCCTCCATAATCCGTGCCAGCTCGCCCCTCGGATCCCGACAGAGCTGTTCGTAGGACAGATGCAGAACCGGGCTGCCGGCCGGCTCCATACTCCGCACCCGGCGTCCCCGGAGATTGTAGTTCCATAAGGAACGCAGAAGCCCGATACCCTTTCGTTTATTCGACGAAGCCTGTGCCCGGGGATCCTTGAAGATATGGACCGGTATCAGCTCGACCCCCGGAACCTGCTCAAGCTTGGTGAAATAGGTGCGCCGCCTTGAGGTGTCCACTATGACGTCCGCTCCGGAAGCCTCCAGAACGGATTCAAAATACTTCCTGAGTTTGTCCCGATCCAGCCGCTGCTGGTCCTCATAACCAAAGTTGAGCTCGGCAAGACTCAGCCCGCGGCGCTGAAGCGCCCGCTCCACACGCGACCAGTATTCGCATTGCTGCGGCGATTCCGCGCCACAGGTACAACTTTTCCTGCCGGCGACAAAAAGAGGAATGTTTTTGGTTCCACCCGTGGCGATCACCCGGGAGTGAGCGTTAAGGAGCCGCCCCAGCAGCGTGGTTCCACTATGGCCAAGCCCAAGAAGGTAGATGATTCGGATGGTCATACCGCCCTCAGGTCCTCAACAGTTTGATGCCGTAAGTTATAAGGCGGGGATTGAAAAGCCAGAGCCGTGCCGCCTCAATGTATTTTTTCTTCGCCTGCGCTTTATCGCCCGCCCTGGCAAGCACTTCGGCATAACGTAAAAGATAGATTGAGTGGGTTCTGGGCCTTTGGCTCAATTCCGCATGCAGCTTTCGGTATATCCCCTCGAAACCCAGCACGAAATTACGAGGATTGGATGTCAATCGCTCGGATGCATCGGCTCTCTTATTGGAAAGCGGTTCACTGATATAGCGGAACTGATAGCGGCGTGCAATGCGCAGGTACAGGTCATAATCCTCACGCGCCGGGAGGTCAGAATCAAACAAGCCGACCTCATCCAGGACCTGCCGCCGGCACATAATGGTAGAGAGTTTGGGAGCACGGCCACCGGTCTTGTTGAGCAGCCGCTCAAAAATCCAGCCTTCCATTTTTGGGCGCGCTTCCCGGACCGACCCATCCGGTTTCCAGTCATAAAAACCGGTATGGATTACGCCCACATCGGCATCACTCTGTTCGA
>SLIH01000019.1 GCA_007135745.1 Halomonas sp.
AGACTCCTGAATCAGCGCTCAGGATACCGTTCCTGGGAACACTTTGCCCTCCGGGATTGTACGAAGAGGGTGTCTGTGGTGTTTAACCTTGTTTGAGTGAGTGCTTGATGCGAGTGGATCGGTAGGGTAGAAAGTGACATTCGCGTCATAGACAGGAGCCGGCATGGAAGAAGTAACCCGTAATCTTGTGGCATTGCTCGATGTGGCCCCGGTGGGGGATGACCATTTTACCGGTGAGAGCGATGACCTGGGATTCCCCAATGTCTTTGGCGGTCAGGTGCTCGGGCAGGCCATGATGGCGGCCAGCCGGACAGTGGAGGCGCGCCTTGCCCATTCCATGCATGCCTATTTCCTGCGTCCCGGTGATCCGCACCGGGGTATTGACTACGAGGTTCAGCGTGTTCGTGATGGGGGGACATTCACGGTGCGTCGGATCATTGCACGTCAGAATGAGCGTGAAATCCTGACTTCCATGGTGTCCTTTCAGGTGCCCGAGGAAGGATTTGAGCATCAGCACGGTTTTCCGGGTGCTCCGGACCCGGAGTCACTGACGTCGGAGCAGGAACTGAGGGAGCAGTTGCGGGATCTGATTCCGCAGGAACGGCGTGAGCAGATGATGAAAGAGCGGGCCATTGATATTCGGCCTGTGAACCCGAACAGCCCGCTAAAGCCGGAAGCCCGTCCGCCGCATCGCCAGAGCTGGTTTCGTGCACAGGGGACGCTTCCGGAGGACCCGATTCTTCATCGAGCCATTCTGGCCTATGCGTCGGATTTCGGCCTCCTGGGCACGTCCCTGCAGCCCCATGGCGTTGGCTTTGCCTCGCGCGGCATGCAGATCGCCAGCCTGGATCACGCGATCTGGTTTCACCGTGAGCCACGACTCGACAGCTGGCTGCTTTATGATATGGACAGCCCCAGCGCATCCTCCGGACGGGGTATGAATCGTGGGCTTGTCTACAACCAGGATGGCGAACTGGTCGCCTCAGTGGCGCAGGAGGCGCTCATTCGGCAGCGTCGATCCTCGGGTGGGAAATAGATCTGCGGTACCGGATCATGATCATTCCTCGTGTTCATCGCGCCATTGTTCATATTCCTCCTGCAATTCCTCGTATTGTTCGTCAAGCTCTTCCATGCGCTCGACAGAACCCTCGTAAACGTCCTCGGTTGTCTCATCAATCTGCTCGCCAGCCTGTTCGGCCGGGCCCTGGTCACTGCAGGCCACAATGCCGATACCTCCCATTGCGAGTAGGATGAGTAGTGCTGGGAGCCAGCTGATGTTTTTCATTGGCAGACCTCCTGTCAGATTCCAATTTCAGTAATAACACGGCAGTTCGCAGCGAATAGCTGTGTAACTGCAGCAGAGACCTCCAGCAAACGGGAAAAGCAGATTGATTGCAAAATACAATTTGTTCAGTGGTGGGAAACTATTTCGTGATCTTCCCCTGAGGAGGGATTTCGGAGGTGAACGCTTTGGAGTGGTTCTGGTCCCCCTTGTGCAGCCATTTGATAAGATCTGCCGGGGACAGCGCCCGTGAAATATGAAAGCCCTGCATCGTATCGCAGCCCAGTTCACGCAGCAGTTCGAACGTTTCCAGATCCTCGACCCCCTCAGCGACTACCCGGTAGCCGAGGTGGTGACTCATCTCGATGGTGGTCCGCACGATCAGGCGGTCATCCTGATGCCGTGTAATGTCATCGATAAGGGATTTGTCTATTTTGATCTCGGTGGCAGGAAGCTGTTTCATGTAGGAAAGTGATGAATACCCCGAACCGAAGTCATCGATGGCGATGGGGATCCCGGCATCGCGTAGCGTTCTTAGAACCTTCAGTGCGGAGATTGGATCAGTCATCATGGACGTTTCAGTAAGTTCGAGGGTCAGTCCGTCGCTGTATGGCCGGTTTGCCTCCATCAGGTTTTTCACGAATTCAGGGAAATCAGGCTCACGCAGGTTGTTTGCGGAAATATTCACGGACACTGACAGATCGTGGCTCGCATCCATCAGCGTGCGCCGCATGATGATTGCCCGCTCAAGCACCCAGCGGGTCAGGGGTTTGATCAGTCCGGTTTCCTCGGCCACGGCAACAATAACGTCGGGCGCCATCGGGTGCTTTCGGTTGGGCCAGCGTAGCAGGCCCTCAAAGCCGGATATGCGATCATCCCGATACCGGTACTGTGGCTGGAAGTGCAGTTCCAGTTGGTTTTCGTCCATGGCCTGGCGCAGTTCCGCAGCCAGTGTCAGGCGCTCGGCACTGTATACGTCGCGGTTGAGCTGATAGAAAGCGACGTGATGCAGTCGTGCCTCTTCCGATTCCTGGGCAATAAAAGCGCGACGGATCAGGGTGCTGGCCTCGCCGCCATGGTCGGGATAAATCGCCAGCCCCGCGGTCAGGTTCAGCGGCAGTTGCATGCCAAGAAAATCAAAGGGTTCGCGAAGCTTACCAATCAGCTGATAGAGGCTCTCCGGGTGGCGGCGGCTGATATCCGCGTTAAGCAGCAGCGCAAAGCTGGCACTCTCAAGTGAAGCAACCCAATGCTGGTCACGGTCCGTCTGTTCAACCTGACGAATGCCGGGGAGTTCCCTTGCCAGTTTTTCGATATGCCGGGCGCTGGTTTCCAGCAGGCGTTCGGTGTTGGAGTGCCCGAGGGTTTTCTGGATATCAGGGTAGTTGGTCAACTGAATGACCATGATG
Organism: Halomonas sp.; assembly: GCA_007135745.1. Lineage (GTDB taxonomy): Bacteria > Pseudomonadota > Gammaproteobacteria > Pseudomonadales > Oleiphilaceae > Halospina. Next base: position 2,692 of record SLIH01000019.1, read on the forward strand.
GCATGGCGATGACTGGCTTCTTCCCGGATGGTGTCCTTGACGAGCATTTCAAAGGAAGTACGGTTGGGCAGTCGGGTTATGGGGTGATGCAAGGCCTGATCGATCAGCCGCAGTTCCGCGTCACGCCGTTCGGCGTGTTCGCGCAGGCGTTGGTCCTGTGCGCGGATGCGTTCAATACGCTCACGGTAGAGCCTCTCAGCAAGGGCGACGGTCAGAAGAATGGCCTCGGCGGCCGAGCCGATCTGTATGCCGTATTCAGTAATAAAATTGGTGGGTAGCCACCCGAGCTTGTTCAGGGCAGCCAGCAATGCCCCAATACTCAGCGCTGCCCAGGCAATGGTGTAGAATTTGGCGGCACGGTTTCCACGAGCCCATTCGATGGGGCCAATAATGAAAAGGATCAGGAATGCCGGTAATGCCAGCAGGACAGATAGTTGGGTCGAGGTTGAATAGTCGAACGCAAAGGCGCCCACAAGGCCGATGATCCCCATCATTATGGCGGCCTTGGCAATGCGATCCAGAACCGGGTTGTTATGATCCAGTCTCAGGAACGCTCTTACAAAGAGCGCCGAGAAAAGAATGGCTGAAGGAATGGTTATCAGCATCATCTGGTTGTGAATCCAGGGAGACTGCGGCCAGAGTACGGCGAAGGCACTGCCCCGGAGACTCGCCATGAACAGAAGATAACTGGCTATCGCCAGTACGTAATACAGGTAAGTGTTTTCACGCAGTGCATAGAAGATGAAAAGATTGAAGCAGATGATCACCAGCAGGATGCCATAGTAAAGCGCGTGGGCCTGGTCCTGCAGTGACAATGTTTCGAACAGTGCGGTGGGCTCCCACAGGCGAATAGGAACCTGCATGGCGCCGTCGCTGGCGACGCGGATTAATACGGAATAGTCGTACCCGGGCTCGAGTGTTTTGGGAAAAAGGAATTGCGGGTGCTGGATGGCGCGGCTGGTGTAGGGCAGCTGGTCCCCGGTTACCAATTCGTCGATAACCTCACCATCGCGTACCAGATAGAAGCGGACATCATCGAGCTGGGGATAGACGATCTGGGTTATTCTTTCTATGCGTTGTTCGGTAATGCCGGGGCTGAATCGGAACCAGAAAGTGCGATCGTCATAACCGAAGTTGGGGCTTGCGTCGGGAGTGGGTTGCCAGTCGTTGGAACGCAGAATAGCCTGCGGCGAGCGCTCTGCTTCCCCGGGCCCAAATGCGATGTAGTCCAGAGAGGGGACGTTGTAATCCCCACTGCTGCCCGCGGCATGCACCGGCAACGCGCACAACAGCCACAGCATGGCCAGTAAACTGACTGAGAGAACCCTGAGCACGGCAATACCGTTTTTCTTTGTTGTCTGTCCCGGCCGGGTTCGGGTGCTCGCCGGCCGGCTGCGGCGTTTCATTCCCTGCCGCCACGGCGACTCCTGTCATTGTATTGTTTTCGAGCGCCCTTAATCTGCACTTTAGCCCAGCGGGAACTGTTTGACTAACGTTTCCGAAACGCTCTCGGAAGGTGAGTGGTTCAGAATTATTAATTAGCGCCTCTGCACTATCCGTACTATATTTCTGACCCTAACTCATGGAGTGAGCAGGACTCGAAATGTTACGGCGGATGTTCTGGATATTCTGCGGGCTCACCACCGGGCTTTCGGCTTCGGCTGCCGAGTCGTCCTGTGAGATTCGTGTTGCAGGCTATGAGTTCCCTCCTTATGTCATCCACGCTGATGACGGAGTCCGGGGGTTGGCGCCAGAGCTCGTGGAGCGTCTGGATGAGATGCTCCACAATTATTGTTTTGAATTCGTTGAAATGGCGTCGCGTCGGCGATTCGAGCAGTTTGCTGCCCATGGTTATGATCTGATGCTGTTTGAATCGCCCCAGTGGGGCTGGCAGGATCTGGTCGTCGATATGACAGCGGTTCTGGCCCGGGACAGGGACATTTATGTTGCCCATCGCCGGGCCGGGCGCGATCAGTCATTTTTTGAGAATATTCACGAGCGCCGTCTTCTCGGTTATCTCGGCTATCACTATGGCTTCGCTGATCTTGAGACGGACAGCGAGGCATTGGAAACGCATTTCGACATCCTGCTTTCCCGCAGCCATGAGCGTAATCTTCAGCTGATTCTTCTGGATCGGGCCGACGTCGGCGAGATCGCCATTCTCACTGAATCGTTCCTCAACGCTCAGCTTGCGGCCAATCCGGAGTATAAGCAAAGGCTGTTGATCTCCGAACAGGAGGATCAGGTGTTGGAGCTCAGGGGCATGCTCCACCCGGACAGTGAATTGTCAATTGAGGTGCTCAATTCCGCTCTGGAGGAGTTGGAAAATTCGGGCGAACTGGAGGCGATGCGTCGTCGCCACCACCTGCCCGAAAAACCCGACGGTGATTAAGGCGTCTCTGCTCGACTCATCAGATCCGGTCCCGGGCACTTTCCTTTCGTGGCATTTTCTCATCCTGAGGCTGGCGCACTCCGGGGCTTATGCGGTTTCTTCCCTGCGCCTTGGATCGGTACAGATTGACGTCCGCCTGTTTGAGCAGGGCGTCGATGGTTTCGGTCTGGGAGATTGAGCAGACTCCGGCGCTCAACGTTACCGGAATCCGGCGCCCCTGATATTCGAAGTCAAACGAGGCGACCTGGTGGCGCAGTCGTTCCGCCAGTGTCAGTGCCTGAAGCAGAGACGTGTCGGGTAGCAGCATCAGAAACTCCTCGCCGCCCCAGCGCGAAACCACATCGCTGCCACGGCATGTTTCGCGCAACAGATCGGCAAACTGCAACAGCACCTCGTCCCCGGCGTCATGGCCGAAGTTATCATTGATTTCCTTGAAGTGGTCGATATCCATCAAGACCACGGAAAAATGATGGCCAGCGCGCTGATAACGGGAGATTTCCCGAATGAGTTGGTTCTGCATCGCCCGCCGGTTCGGCAATCCTGTGAGTTCGTCTGTTTTCGCCGCCTTTTCGTAGAGCTTCGCGATGCTCACCAGCTCGTGATGGGCCTGACGTCGGCGATGATCCAGAACGGCACAGAATCCGGCTTCGAATATGGCTGTGGCAAGAAAGCGAATCTGAAAATCATGATGGTACATGGTGGTGACGAAGGGCAGTTCCGGTAGCCGGAATACCACCAGGGCGAAGACCAGGCAGGCGCAGGTTAGAATCAGGCCCGTTCTCAGACCGGTGA